>CANQVR010000041.1 GCA_947627375.1 uncultured Bacilli bacterium
ATGATCCATGTCCAACAAGAGAAGGAATAGTTTTACCTAAAAGTGGAGATGAAGGAGATAAGAAGACATATAAGATCGTAATAGAAAACAATGGAGAACAACCAGTAACAGTAACATTTGGAAGTAATGTAGGATTATCAAATAAAGAATTAACATTTCCAACAGACAAAAAAGAAATAGAAGAATATATTCAACCATTTGAAACACAGGGATTAATAGATAAAGCAAACTCAAAAGAGTTAGATTATAACAGTGCAAACGATACTCAAAAAAAGGAGATGTTTGAGATAGAACATCCCGATGGAAGCACATCATATAGATACATAGGAGAAGATCCAAACAATTATGTAACATTTAATGGAGAAAATAAAGGCTGGAGAATAATTGGCGTAACAAATGAAGAGAATGCATCAGGTGATAAAGCATGGAGAATTAAATTAATTAGAGCAGACAGAATAGGAAATTATTCTTGGGATAATACATATACAAGTTCTAATGAAAATGTAAATGATTGGGAGAACGCAACATTAATGAAATTATTAAATACAGGAATATATTGGACAAGAGGGAGTGGAACATGTCCATATGGTACTGGAACTACATCATGTAGTTTTGCAAGTAATGGATTAACAGCAATATCCCAAGGACAAATAGAAAATATGAAATGGTATTTAGGAGGAGTAGACAGTAATAATGGTAGAAGTACAGAATATTTCTATACAAATGAAAGAGGTAACACCCCAGGAGGAGCAAAGGGAGAAACAACATGGAATGGAAATGTAGGATTACCATACCCAAGTGATTGGGGATACACATATGCAAAAGGAGTAGCGGATGGATGTTATAATACACCAAGAAATAGTAGTAGTTGTGGACAAACAAATGGTCTAAAAGGATGGATGTTTAGCACATCATATAGTTTTTGGACAATCATTCCGTATTCCGAGTTCTCGGGACGTGTGTTCAATGTTCTTTCCGACGGCCGTGTGGATGGTAATCGTACGGATGGAAACTTTGGAGTCTTCCCCGTCGTATATCTGAAATCTGATATCCAGTTGAGTGGAGACGGAACAGTAGACAATCCATACATAATTAGAATTTAATCTAAAATATGGTGTTAGATCGAAAGATCTTCACATAAATTAAAAGAATATTAGTTACACCTAACCTTTACTAGTATTCTTTTTTGTTGGAAATTTTCTCTTAAAATGATAAAATTAATATAGGAGGGTGATTATGAAGAAATTAGATGGAAAAGTTGCTGTAGTTACAGGTGGTGCAATGGGAAATGGACTTGGTATTGTTAAAGTGTTTTTAAAATATGGCGCGAAAGTTGTAATATTTGATTATAGTGATAAAATTTATGAAATAGTAGAATCTCTAAAAAATAATGATAATATAGTTATGGGATACAAGATAGATATTAGAGATAAAGATAGTGTTGAAAAAGCAATTAATGAAGTTGTTGCTACTTTTTCTAATATTGATATACTTGTTAATAATGCAGGAGTTTGTAGTCTTGAAACATTTGAAAATATGGATGATGAACTTCGTGATTATCATTTTGATATTAATATTAAAGGGACATGGAATGTTACTAAACTTTGTCTTCCTTATATGAAAAATAGAAGTGCTTCTATTGTGAATTTGTCTAGTGTTACTGGACCAATGGTTGCTGATAGTGGAGAAGTTGCTTATGCGACAACTAAAGCAGCACTTTTAGGATTTACTAAAGGGCTTGCGGCAGAACTTGTTAAAGATGATATTAGAGTAAATGCGATTATGCCTGGATATATTAGGACACCAATGGTCGATGCAATGGCAGAACTTTCAAATAAAGAAAATCTAGAAGAAGTTATCTCAGGAATAGCTAATGCTATACCAATGAAGCGTCTTGGAACAATTGAAGAGTTAGGAGAACTTGCAGCCTTTCTTGCATCCAAAGAAGCAAGTTATATTACAGCTCAAGGAATTGTAATAGATGGTGGTAGTACTTTACCTGAGACTAACTCTATGGGAGTTTAATAAAAGGAGATATTATGAGTAGAATTAGTAAAAAAATAAAAAAGAAATATCAAGAGACTAATAAATTTTCTTTATTAGTGTATTTGATACTTAGAATTTTAGTTATTGTCTGTGCAGTACTTCAGTTTTTACAAGGAGAATTTGGAAATACTATTTTGTGTGTTTTTTCACTTTTGTTATTTACATTACCTTCATTAATAGAAGAAAGACTAAAAATAGATATTCCTAGTGTTTTAGAAAGTATTGTGTATCTTTTTATTTTTGCAGCTGAGATTTTAGGAGAAATAAATAATTTTTATGGAATTATTCCATATTGGGATACAATGCTTCATACCTTAAATGGATTTTTATGTGCAGGTATTGGCTTTTCATTAATTGATTTACTTAATAATAATAGTGAGAAGTTAAATTTAAGTCCTTTTTATGTTGCGTTAGTAGCCTTTTGTTTTTCGATGACAGTTGGCGTTTGTTGGGAATTTTTTGAGTATGGGGCAGATAAACTTTTTAATACAGATATGCAGAAAGATAAAATTGTAGATGTTGTTTCATCAGTTGAATTAAATCCTGATGGTAAGAATGTTTCAGTTGTTCTTAAAGATATAAAAGAAACTAGTATTAAAACTAAAAAAGGTGATGTTCAAGTTATCGATGGAGGATATTTAGATATTGGAATAAATGATACAATGAAAGATTTAATTGTTAATTTTATTGGAGCAGTAGTGTTTAGTATTTTTGGTTTTATTTATATTAAGAATAGACGAGAAGATGGTTTTGTGAGAGGTTTTATTCCTCAGAAGATGTAGTCAGGTGATTTGATGTTTAATGATAAATTAAAAGAAGAATGTGGAGTATTTGGTGTATATAATTTAGAGGGCAAAGATGTTTCTCCAACTATTTATTATGGACTTCTAGCGCTTCAACATCGGGGACAAGAAAGTTGTGGTATTGCAGTTAGCGATACTTTTTCTAATAGTTATAATATTAATTCAGTAAAAGATATGGGGCTTGTTAATAATGTTTTTAATAAAGAAAATCTTAGTAGTTTAAAAGGAAATATTGGAGTTGGACATGTACGTTATTCAACTACTGGTGCGAGTGTAAGAGAAAATGCTCAACCATTAGTTTTGAATTATATGAAAGGAACTTTAGCTTTATCGCATAATGGAAATTTAATTAATTTAGAAGAACTTAGTCATGAATTGAAAAAGTCAGGTTCGATATTTTATACTAATATTGATTCTGAAGTTATTGCATCATGTATTGCTAAAGAGAGAGTTTTATCTTCTTCGATAGAGGAGGCTGTTTGTAAAACGATGAAAAAGATCGAGGGAGCTTATTCTATTGTCGTGATGTCTCCTAGAAAGTTAATTGGACTTAGAGATCCTTATGGTTTTAAACCACTTTGTATTGGAAAGAAAGATAATTCTTATATCTTTTCAAGTGAAAGTTCGGCACTAGATAATATTGGTGCAGAGTTTATTCGGGATGTAGAACCAGGAGAGGTTGTGACTATTTCTTCAAAAGGAATAGAATCTAATAAGGAAAATATGATCGATAAAAATCTGCAAGGGCGTTGTGTTTTTGAATATATTTATTTTTCTAGAGTAGATAGTTTTATTGATGGGGTTAGTGTTTATGATGCTCGTGTAAAGTCTGGAGAGTATCTTGCTAAACAGTCTTTTGTCGATGCAGATATTGTCACTGGTGTTCCCGATTCGGGTAATGCTGCTGCCATAGGTTATGCCAAGGAATCTGGTATTCCATATCGTGTTGTTTTTGTTAAGAATAATTATATTGGCAGAACTTTTATAAAACCTGATCCTAATGAGAGAACTTCAGCCGTGCAAATGAAACTTAATGTACTTAAAAATATCGTTAAAGATAAAAGAATAGTTTTAGTAGATGATTCGATCGTTCGTGGAACCACCAGCAATCAAATAATCAGTATGTTAAAAGATGCAGGTGCGAGAGAAGTTCATATGAGAATTAGTTCACCACCATTTTTATATCCATGTTATTTTGGAATTGATGTTCCAAGTAGGAAAGAATTAATCGCTTCATCTCATACTAAAGAAGAAATAAGAAAGATAATTGGAGCGGATAGCTTAGATTATTTAAATACTGATAATTTATCTCATCTTGTAAATGATCTTGGTATTTGTAAAGGATGTTTTACAGGAGATTATCCAATTAAAAATATTAAAGGAAAACAAAAGAAGTTAGTAAGGTGATTTTTTTGAAAATAAAAAAACCAATTATAAAAAGTTTTAGTGAAAAAGAATTTATTGATGTTATAAATGATGAAATAACTAATTTAAAAATTTCTCATCATGCTGATGATTATTTAAAAATAGAAAATAAAACTTTTGATAGTGTAATCTTTGAAAAGATAGATTTTACAAAGATAGAACTTATTGATATAGATTTAGTCGATGTTATTTTTGATGGTTGTGATCTTTCTAATAAAGTATTTGATAATAAACTTGTCAGTAGAGTAGAATTTAAAAATTGTAAAATGGTTGGGACTTCTTTTATAGATGCTTCTTTAAAAGATGTTTTATTTGAAAATTGTAATACAAAGTATATAAATTTTTCAGGTAGTAGTATCTCTAATATGAAAATTAGTAATAGTGTTTTTAATGAGGCTAGTTTTGTAGATGTAATAATTAAAAATTTAGAAGTTTCTAATGGAGAGTTTAATAATGCTGAATTTGTCAAAACTAATTTAAAGGGAGTAGATTTTTCTAATTCAGATATTAGTAAAACTATGTTTGATTATGATTCCATTAAAGGAATGATTATAGATAGTTATCAATCTCAGTTTTTAGTTAATATGCTTGGAGTTAGAGTAAAATAAGAAAAGGTGAGGATATGTATAATTTAGAAGTAGAACATTTAGAGAAAAATTATGATGATTTTAAATTAGATGATATAAATATTAAACTTCCTAAGGGAAAGATTATTGGTCTTATCGGGGAAAATGGTAGTGGTAAAACTACGACTATTAAAGCTATTCTTAATCTTATTAATATTGATAAAGGTTCTATTAAAATATTTAATAAAGATTATAAAGATGTCTCTCATGAAGATATTGGAGTAGTCTTAGATGATAGTTTCTTTTCGAATGTTTTAAAAATAGATGATATAAATATTTTAATGAAACATTTTTATAAAAGATGGGATGAAATATTATTTTATAAATATGTAGAAGAATATAAGTTACCAAGAGATGTTAGTATAAAGAAATTTTCTAGTGGGATGAAGATGAAACTTAAAGTTATTTGTGCATTATGTCATAAAGCTCATCTTTTAATATTAGATGAAGCAACTAATGGACTAGATCCAGTATTTAGATATGAGATATTAGATTTATTTTCTAAATTTGTAGAAAATAAAGATAATTCTATTTTTATATCTAGTCATATTACTAGTGATTTAGAACATATCGCAGATTATATTATTTTTATAGATAATGGGAAAATAATTCTAGATATAAAGAAAAAAGAATTATTCAAACGTTTTGGAATAGTAGATGTAGATATAGAAGATTTTAAAAATATAGATAATAGTTATTATCTTAAATATTTAAAATATAAAGATATTTATAAATTACTTATCGATGATAAAGATAAGTTTTTAGAAAAGTATTCTAATTATAAGATAAAAGAAATTAATATAGAAGAGTTAATGCTTATGTTTTTAAAAGGGGAAAGTGAACATGGAAAAGATTAGAGGTTTATTACTTAAAGATTTATTTGTATTTAAAAATTATCGTAAAAATATTATTTTTAGTATGATTGTTTTTGTGATGGTAATATTACTTGGATCTCTTAGTTATGATATGGTTTTTACAGGGATAACTTTATTTTTACTTGTTTTTGGTTTAAATAGTCTTTCTACTTTTTCATATGATGAAAATAGTGAAGTAGATAAATATTTATTATCACTTCCTCTGACAAGAAAAGAAGTAGTGGTAGGAAAATATCTTTTTGCTTTTTTAAATTCTTTTTTAATTCTAATATTAGGATTTATAATAAGTGTTGGGTCGTCAACTATAGTAAGTGGTAGAATAATAGATATATCTAAAGTTTTAAAAAATTCTATGTTATTATTTACAGCAGTATCATACTTACTTTGTATAAATATTCCTTGTATTTATAAATGGGGTATGGAAAAAGGAAGAATGCAAGCAGCAATTCTTCCCGTGTTTATCGTTTTTGCTTTAGGAGTAATATATTTTACATTAATGATTTTATTTCCTAATATTTTTAATGATTCTTTTTTAAAGATGATTTATGATATATCTTTTATATTATGTATAATTTTAAATATATTGATGTATTATATTTCTTTTATGATATCTTTTAATATTTATCAGAATAAAGATTTATAATTTAGAAAAACATATATTCTGCTAGAGCGATAATATATTTTTTGATACTTTCTAGATCCTCTTTAGTTTCATTTCTAAAATATTTAATAATTAAAGCAATAGTACCAGTAGTAAAGAATGAGATATTTAAATCTTGATTCTTTTTATTTTGAATAATTTTAGATAGATGATAATTTATTTTTTTATCAAGTCTTCTCATAAAAAGGATAGCTTCATCTGCTACTAGAAGTTTAGAATAAATATTTTTATTATCTTCTATGTATTTAAAGATATTATCGAAGTAAGTATACATTTCTTCTTTAGTAGTAATAGTTAAATTATTGTTGAATACTTTTGTTAGAATCTCTTCTTGGAATTCATTTGCGATATCATAAATATTATCATAATGAGCATAGAAAGTACCACGAGTAATATCGGCACGTTTTACTAGTTCAGTTACAGTAACACTAGATATTTCTTTTTTTTCTTCTATTAATTCTGCAAAAGTTTTCTTAATTAAAGTAATCGTCTTTTGAGAAGATTTATTCGTTCCTTTTAATTTCATTTACATCACCAATTATATTATAACATATTTTTGGACAAATTGTCATATTTTGTCTAAATTTAAACAATGTATATAAATTTGTTGTTACTTTTTTTCAAAGAAAAGAGTACAATAATCTAGGTTTGGGGATGAATATAATGAAAAAGATAACTGATTTTATAGTTGATTATAGAAATATAGTATTTGGGATTGTTTTAATCCTTGCTTTTGGTTGTGTATTTTTATTTGATGATATAAAAATTAATCGTGATATTTCTAAATACCTTCCTGATAACTCCGAGGTTAGAGTTGGAAAAGATATAATGGAAGATGAATTTAAAAGTGTCGAAGTTAGTACTTTAAATGTTATGTTTAAAGATCTTACAAAAGATGAAAAGAAAAAAATTTATAAAGAGTTAGAAAATATTCACGATGTCGAAGTAAGTTATAATGATAGTAAAGATTATAATAAAGGGAAATATACTTTATATATTCTAACAGGAAATTTTAAAGCTGATAGTAAAAAAGCTAATAAGCTTTTTCATAAAATAGAAGATAAATATGAAGATTATGATATTTCTACGAGTGGAGATATAAATGAGGAAAATAAAGATGTTTTACCTATTTATATAGTTTTCTTGGCGGTATTTTGTGCACTTATAATTTTAATTATTATGTGTGATTCTTTTGTCGAGGCTTTTTTATTCCTTTTATCGATTGGAATTGCAGTCTTACTTAATAAGGGAACAAATATAATTTTTGGACATATTTCTAGTATTACTGATTCTATTTGTTCTATTTTACAAATGGCTTTATCTATGGATTATTCGATTATGCTTATTTCGAGATATAGACAAGAAAAGCTTGTAGAAAAAGATAACGTTAAAGCGATGAAGAAAGCTTTATTTAAAGCGTTTACTTCAATATCTAGTAGTTCAGTAACGACAATTGTCGGACTTCTCGCTCTTGTTTTTATGAGTTTTACAATTGGAAGAGATTTAGGTTTTGTTCTTGCTAAAGGTGTAATGTTTAGTTTATTTACTATTTTTACTTGTCTTCCTGCACTTATTTTAATGTTTAATAAATTGATCGAAAAAACAAAAAAGAAAACGCCTAAATTTAATTTAAAATGGTTAGGTATTTATTCTTATAAAATTAGATATATTTCGATTATAATTTTTGCTTTGATTTTTATAGTTAGTTTTTTATTAAAAGGAAACTTAACAATTCTTTATACTGATAGTGAAGTAGATGATGTTAGTCGAGTTTTTGATACTGATAATCAAATGGCTTTGATATATAATAATAAATATGAAGATATGATTGCAAAATACTGTAAGAAATTAGAAAAAGATCACGATGTAAATAGTGTCTTATGTTATGGAAATACGATTAATGAAAAACTTAGTTATAATAAATTAAGTAAAAGATTAAAAGATTTTAAAGATGATTTTTCGATAGATCCATATTTACTTAAAATAATTTACTATAATTATTTTAATAAGAATGAAGAGAGAATTAGTTTTAATGAACTTATTAATTTTATAAAAAATGATGTTTATAAAAATAAGGAAATGAATAGTCATATTTCTGCGAATATGAGAAAAGATATCGATAGATTAGAAAACTTTACTAATAGTAATTTAGTAAATAAGAAAAGAAGTATTGGAGAGATTTCTAATATCTTTGATATTGATAGAGATAGTGTTAGTGATTTACTTGTTTATTATAATTCTTTAAATAATAAAAATACTATGACAATAAATGAGTTTCTTAATTTTATGAACGGTTATGTTGTAAATAGTAAATATTCTAGTGCAGTTAGCGCGAAAGCGAAAAATTTACTAAAGACAGCTTCTAATTTTACAAATAGAAATACTATTACGAGAAAGATGAGTTCTACTAATTTAGGACAATTATTTGGCATAGATAAAAATCTTGTCGATAAAATTTATTTATATAATATTAGTTTAAGTAATATCGAAGAAAGACTTACTATTAATGACTTTGCTAATTTCGTATTAAATAATTTAGCTAGTAGTGTTGATAATTCTACGAAAGAGAAGTTAGAGTTATTACAAAAGTTTAGTGATTTAAATCTAATTAAACAAAAATTTAAAGCTAATGAAATGGCTTCTATTTTAGGAATTGATCCAAATGTTTTAGAAAAAGTCTATTTACTTAGATTTAGTGAAAGTGATAATGGTTCTTTATTTACGATAAAAGATTTTGTAAATTTTGCTTTACAAGTAGCTTCTAGTGTAGAGGGTGTCGATCTAAGTCAGTTGCAAGCTCTTGCGGCTAACTCTCAGTTGATGAATGATAATAAGACTTATACTGCAACTGAACTAGCAGAATTTCTAGGTATGGACTTTAATACGATTAATAAAATTTATGCTTTAAGAGATTTTAATACTGGTAATAATAAGAACTGGGAAATGTCTGTTTTTGAAGTAGTTAACTTTATGTTAGGAAAAGATGAGATTAAAAATACTTTACCAAAAGATAGTTTAGCTAATTTAAATTTATTAAACTTTGTTATGAATAGTAGTCTAAATAATATTAGTTATAAATATGATGAACTTGCTAAAGCTTTATCTTTACCAGTTGAAAGTATTAAAAATATTTATAGTGTTTATGTAAGTAATAAAAATATAACTATGTCTCCACAAGAATTTGTAACATTTATCTTAAATCATCAAAATGATCCTGTCTTAAGACAAAACATGAATAAAGAGACATTAACTAATTTAAGTTTACTTAATATAATCATGAATAGTAGTTTAAATAATACTAGATATAGTTCTATAGAAATTAGTAATATCTTTAATATAGATAAAGAGAGTATGGATCTATTATATTCTTTATATGATATTAAATATTTAAATAAAGATGTTTCTCTATCTTTAAAAGAATTTGTAGATTTCTTAATGAATGATGTTATTAATAATAAAAAGTATAATTCTAATTTTACAAGTGAGAAAATTACTAAATTAAAGACTGTAAATGGTATTATTGATAATTCACTTAAAAATACTAAATATACTAAAAGTGAAATCTTTGGAATTGTTTATTCTCTTTCAAATGAAGTTGATCGTGATTTAATTGATTTGTTATATATTTATTATGGTAGTGATAATTATTATAATAATAAATGGAAAATGACTATTGTAGATTTTGTTAATTATTTAAATGATGATATTTTACATGATAAGAGATTTGATGATTTTATTGATAGTAAGAAGAAAAAAGAGATAATCGATGCGAAAAAGATGATAAAGGACGCTAAGAAGAAACTTGTTGGGAATAAATATTCTAGAGTAGTATTAAATACTGATTTAGATTTAGAGTCTAAAGATACTTTTAAATTTATTAAGAAAATAGAAAGTAAAATTAAGGGTAAAGATATTTATTTGATAGGGGATTCTTCTATGGCTTATAATCTTGATAAGACTTTTGATAATGAACTTAATTTTATTACGATATTAACGATGATCTTTATTTTTATTGTAGTTATGGTAACATTTAAATCAATACTTATTCCTGCAATATTAGTTTTATTGATTCAAACAGCAGTATATCTTACTATGGGAATATTATCATTTAGTGGAGGAACAGTTTATTTCATCGCCCTTTTAATCGTTCAAAGTATTTTAATGGGTGCGACAATTGATTATGCGATACTTTATACTTCTTATTACCTGGAATCAAGACGTACTATGAATATGAAGAAAGCTATTATTAATTCATATAATAGATCAATTCATACGATATTTACTAGTTCTTCAATCTTAATTATAGTTACACTAATCGTTGGTTACTTTTCATCAGCAATAACCGCTAAGATATGTAAAACTATCTCAGAGGGTACTATTTGTTCAACAATTTTAATATTGTGTTTATTACCTGCTGTTTTAGCGGCAGTAGATAAATTTATTATTAAGAAGAAATAAGTAGTGTATTTCTTCTTTTGTGTTATAATAAGTTTAAGTGGAGGTACTTTTATGAAAGATGATCTTTTTAATTTTTTAGTAGAGGACAAGAAAAAGGATGAAGTAGAAAATAAAAAGAAAGAAGAAAAACATGATGATGATTTAATTGATATGAATTTAAAAGAGGATAAGGGAAAAAAATAATTTATTATTAATTAAATTTTAAGTTGTGGTATAATATTATTGTAAGGAGGAAGATATATGGAAAAAGCAAAAGTTTATTTTACACGTGATTTGACCGTTTCGAAAAATAGGTTCAGGCCCTGTGCTTTAGCACAGAAACCGTTAAGGGTTTAGAGACAATTTATT
>CANQVR010000042.1 GCA_947627375.1 uncultured Bacilli bacterium
AAAGCACCTGAAGAAAGAGAACGTGGAATCACTATCAATACTGCACACGTTGAGTACAGTACTGATAAGAGACATTACGCACATGTTGATTGTCCAGGACATGCTGATTATGTTAAAAACATGATTACAGGAGCAGCTCAAATGGATGGAGCAATCTTAGTTATTGCTGCAACTGATGGACCTATGGCACAAACTCGTGAACACATCTTACTTGCACGTCAAGTTGGAGTACCAAAAATGGTAGTATTCATGAATAAATGTGACATGGTTGATGATCCAGAATTACTAGATTTAGTAGAAATGGAAATTCGTGACTTATTAAATGAATATGAATTTGATGGAGATAACACTCCAATTATTCGTGGATCTGCATTAAAAGCACTTGAAGGAGATGCTGATGCAATTAAATCTATCGAAGAATTAATGGATGCAGTTGATGAATGGATACCAACTCCAGAACGTGATACTGACAAACCATTCTTAATGAGTATCGAAGATGTCTTCACAATTACAGGTCGTGGAACTGTTGTTACAGGACGTGTTGAACGTGGTAGATTAAATCTTAATGATGAAGTTGAAATTGTTGGAATAAAAGAAACACAAAAGACTGTTGTTACAGGAATTGAAATGTTTAGAAAACAATTAGACTATGCAGAAGCAGGAGATAACGCAGGAGTACTTTTACGTGGTATTTCACGTGAACAAGTAGAACGTGGACAAGTTCTTGCTAAACCAGGAAGCGTTACACCACATAAAAAATTCAAAGCTGAAGTTTATGTACTAAGCAAAGAAGAAGGTGGACGTCATACTCCATTCTTCGCAAATTATCGTCCACAATTCTATTTCAGAACTACTGATGTAACTGGAGTTATCGAGTTACCAGCAGATGTTGAAATGGTAATGCCTGGAGATAATGTAACTATTACAGTTGAATTAATTCATTCAATTGCACTTGAACAAGGAACTAAGTTCTCTATCCGTGAAGGTGGAAGAACAGTTGGTGCCGGTAGTGTAACTGAAATAGTAGAATAATTATAAAAAGTTAGCAGTAATGCTAATTTTTTTTATCATAAAAAAAGTAGACCATTTTGATATGAACCCCGTTTCTTGGACAAAATAGAAACGAGGTTTTTATATGGGAAAATTAACTTATGAAGATAAAATTAGTTTATATCAGGATAAAAAACAAGGAATGAGTATAGGTAATTTAAGTAAAAAATATAAAGTAAGAAAAAATTATGTTAATTACCTAACAGCATTAATAGATAAACATGGCTTTGATATTCTAAGAACGAATAAAAATAAATACTATCCTCCTTATCAAAAAGAACAAATTATTAATAGAGTTCTAATAAATAATGAGCCTATACATTTTGTTGCTATAGACGAAGGCCTATTAAGTTATGGAATGTTACAAAATTGGATTAAAAAATATAAAGAAATGGGTTATAATATAGTTGAACGAAAACGAGGGAGGAGTCCAACTATGAAAGTAACCAAGAAAAAAGAAAACGAAACAGATAAAGAAAAAATAAAAAGACTTGAAGAAGAAAATCTATATTTGAAAGCAGAGCTAGAATACTCAAAAAAATTGAGAGCCGTTGTTCAAGCCAGGAAGAATCAACAACAGAAGAAAGAGTAACTGTTGTAAAAGAACTTCGGCTAAAATATCCATTAAAGATTCTTCTACAAATATCTGGATTAGCTAAATCAGTTTATTACTATACTTTATCAAAAGAAGATAAAGATAATAAAAATAAAGAAATAATAGAAAAAATTAAAGAAATATTCTATCATCATAAAAAGAGATATGGGTATCATAGAATAACATTAGAACTTAAAAATCAAGGATATAATGTTAATCATAAAAAAGTTTATAGATTAATGGTTAAACTAGGATTAAAACCATTAAAAAGAAACAAAAGAAAATATTCATCATATAAAGGTACTGTTGGTAAAATTGCTAATAATCTTATTGAAAGAGAATTTTATGCAGATAAACCAAATGAAAAATGGTATACAGATGTAACAGAATTTAATTTAAGAGGAGAAAAATGTTACTTATCTCCTATACTTGATGGATTTAATGGAGAAGTAATTTCTCATAACATTTCTAAATCACCAAATCTAGCTCAAATAAAAGATATGTTAGATAAAGGATTTAAAGATAAAAATTTAGAAGGATTAATATTTCATTCAGATCAAGGATGGCAATATCAACATCAATCTTATCAGCAGAGATTAAAAGAAAAAGGAATAAAACAAAGTATGTCTAGAAAAGGAAATAGTATGGATAATGGGATGATGGAAAATTTCTTTGGTATTTTAAAAACAGAAATGTTTTATGATCAAGAAGATAAATACCAAACATTAGATGATCTAATGAAAGCGATAGACGAATATATTTATTATTACAATTATGATAGAATTAAAGTAAAATTAAAAGGACTGTCTCCTGTAAATTACAGGTTACAATCCTTGAATAATTAAACTGTCCAACTTTTGGGGTTCAGTTCATTTTGTGTCTACTTTTCTTTCTTTTTATTTAAACTTTTATATAAGTTGTATGAAAGAGAATTTAATATTATTTCAAACTCTCCAATATTTTCTACTACTATTGGATTAAAACTAAATTTCATTTCATTTAATCCTTCATATTTATTATCACCTTTTTTTGAAAAATCTCCAGTAACAGCATTTAAATTAAAATACTTTAATTGTTCATGATAGTAATCTCTAATCATATTCCATTTAAGTAAATAATTAGGATTTAAATAACTATAGTTTTTATTAAAACCTTCGATAACTAAATAAGCTGCATTATCATAAATAATTGCTAAAGCTCCTCCTATTGTTAATCCTTGAGGATATTTACTTAATAAATCAGTAGCTTCTACTAAATTATTTTTATAAATATTAATTAATTTATCTGATTCCATTTTCATATTCAATAACTTTTGTTGCTCTTCTTTTGAACCAGGTTTGTATTGAATTTTTTGTGCTAAAGCATCATTTTTATCAAGTTCATTTTCATAAGCAGCTTTACTATTTACAACAAAAGCTTCAGTATTAAGTTTTGCATAATATAAATCAATATTAGGTTTAAATTCTTCACATAAAGTTTTATAATATTCTAAAGGTCTAGAATGTTTGTTTTTAATAAATTCATAAAGCTCCGTAACATCTAAAGATTTATCTTTATAAATTTCTACTCCAAATCTCATTGCTTTTTTAATTTTATGACGAGTATTCTTACTAAAGCCATTATAAATTTCTTTAATATCATTATCTAAAGTTACAAGGGCTTCAAATCTAGCTTTTTCATTTTCAAAAAACAAATTCTTTCCTTTATAAGTAAAATCAGCATTTTTTAAATTTGCCATAATGATATTTATATCATTATTCATAGTAATCATATTACCAGAAACATCTTTTATACTAGAAGGAATATAAGGATCCATTTTTAAATACATAAATCCCTGTTTTCCAAGTAAAGCTTTGAGTCTTTCAGTAAATTCTTTAACTAAAAAAGATTTATCATAATCAAATAAAATACCGCGAGGAGCATAAGCATACTTATTATTCATAAATACTTCTTTATATAAAAGAAGTCCTGCTCCAATAAGTCTTTCGGTTTCATCAATTATTCCAAGATAATGAACGTTCCAACCGAATTTAACCATAGTATTTCCATATGCAGAAGACTGATAATAACTTCTATATTTATGTTTCTTCGCATAATTATCAAATTCTTTGGGTTGTAAGGTAATTATTTTCATATCTAAGTCCTCCACTTTTTATTCTGACATTATTATAACATAATTTCAAGTTAATTAAAATAGTTTTTATTTGGAAACTTTTATAGTATAATACAAATATAGGAGGGAATATGTTTGAAGATAAAAAAATATTAATTTTAGGATTTGGTAGAAGTGGAAGTGCTGCTGCAGAATTTTTAATTTCAAGAAAAAATACTGTGATATTAAATGATGCTTCTCCTATAGAAAAACATGATCAAGATAAAATAAAAAAATTAAAAGAAAAAGGAGTAGAATTTATTTTTGGAACATCTCCTGATAATTTATTAGATTCTACTTTTGATTATTTAATAAAAAATCCAGGAGTACCAATTGATCATCCATATGTTTTAAAAGCTAAAGAACTTGGTATAGAAGTTATAAATGAAGTAGAGATGTCTTATAGACTTTTACCTAAAAATATTACTCTAATAGGTATTACAGGAACTAATGGAAAAACTACGACAACTACACTTACTTATGAAATAATAAAAGAAGCTTTTCCTGAAAAAACAAAATTGATTGGGAATATAGGTATACCTTTTTGTAGTATTTTAAAAGATATTAAAGAAAATGATATTTTAGTAATGGAAGTATCTTGTCAACAATTAGAAAACTTAAAAGATTTTAAACCACATATTGGTGTACTTACTAATATAAGTCCTGCTCATATTGATTTTATGAAAACTTATGATCACTATAAAGAATTAAAAGCAAGAATGTTTAAAAATCAAACCAAAGAAGATATAGCTATTACAAATATTGAAAATGATGAGTCTATGAAAATAAGTCAAAATTTTTCATCTCAAACAAAATATTTTTCTAGTAAAAACGAAATAAATGGAACTTATATCAAAGATAATTATATATATTATTATGAAGAAAAGATAATTAATATAGATGATATCAAAATACCGGGATTACATAATATTGAAAATATCATGGCTTCTATTATGGTTGCTAAAGAGTTAAATATTTCAAATGAAATAATTAATAAAGTTATTTCAGACTTTAAAGGAGTGGAACACAGATTAGAATATGTCGATACGATTAATGATGTTATGTATTACAATGATACTGAAGCAACTAATATAAAATGTACTCAGATTGCTTTATCATCTTTTAACAAACCAACAATAGTAATATTAGGCGGTTTAGAAAGAGGACAAGTTTTAGAAGATTTAACACCATTTATGAAAAATGTTAAAGCTATCATTGCGATAGGTGAATGTCGAGAAAGAATTTTACAATATGGTAAAAGTATTAATAAAGAAACATATAGTTATGAATTTTTAAAAGATGGTTTTAAAAAGTGTTTAGAATTAGCCAAACCACAAGATGTAGTTTTATTAAGTCCAGCTACTGCTTCATGGGACCAATATAAAGAATGTGAAGAAAGAGGAGCAGAATTTAAAAAATTAGTAAAGGAGATTAAAAATGAAGATTAAAGATATAAAAGCTAGAGAACTATTAGATTCAAGAGGAAATCCAACAATAGAAGTAGATGTAATTTTAGAAAACAATATTTTAGGACGTGCTATGGTACCAAGTGGAGCATCCACTGGTGAAAGAGAAGCATTAGAACTTAGAGATCATGATGATGACAGATTTAATGGTTTAGGAGTTTTAAAAGCTGTTGAAAATGTTAATACAACTTTAAGAGATAAATTAGTTGATAAAGATTTTGCAACCCAAAAAGATTTAGATTATTATATGCTTGAACTTGATGGTACAAAAACCAAATCAACTTTTGGAGCTAATGCTATTTTAGGAATATCTATGGCTTATTTAAAAGCATGTGCTAAGCTTGAACATAAAAAATTATACGAATACATAGGAAGTGGTAGAACTTTACCAGTACCGATGATGAATATTTTAAATGGGGGAGCTCATGCTGATAACAATTTAGATTTTCAAGAGTTCATGATTATTCCTCAAAGAGATAATATTCATGATAGAATCCGTGTTGGAAGTGAAATATTCCATGCTTTAAAGAAAGTTTTAAATGAAAAAAAATATGCAACAGGTGTCGGAGATGAAGGAGGTTTTGCACCAAATCTTCATAGTAATAAAGAAGGATTTGATTTAATAATAGAAGCTATCACTAGAGCGAATTATACTCCAGGAATTGATGTTAAGCTTGCTATAGATGCTGCGGCAAGTGAATTTTATAATAATGGAAAATATCTAGTTGATGGGAAAGAGTTATCAACTCAAGAGTTAATAGATTTTTATATTGAATTAGTAAATAATTATCCCATTATTTCCATAGAAGATCCAGTAGATGAAAATGATTGGGAAGGATTTAAAGAAATAACTGATAAACTAGGAGATAAAATTCAATTAGTTGGAGATGATTTATTTGTAACTAATAAAGAATATCTCCAAAAAGGAATAGATATGCATGCAGGTAATGCTATTTTAATCAAAGTAAATCAAATAGGAACTATTACTGAAACAATAGAAGCTATAAATCTCGCTAAAGAAAATAATTATCAAACAATTATTTCTCATCGTAGTGGAGAAACTGAAGATACAACTATCGCTGATCTTTCAGTAGGACTTAATCTAGGTCAAATAAAAACAGGATCAATGTCTAGAACTGATAGAATTTGTAAATATAATCAATTAATGAGAATTGAAGAAGAACTTCAGTAAAATTTGCTTATTTCTTAAAAATATGATATTATAATAACATTGATTTGGAGGGATTATAATGGAAATAGCCTTGCTTGTAATTTCGATACTATTAATAGTAATCGTGCTTTTACAAAGCGGAAAAGCAGAAGATGCTGCTAAAATAATTTCTGGAGGTAATTCAGATTTATTTAGCCAAAGAAAAGAACGTGGTGCTGAACTTGTTATCACACGTATAACTTTTATACTTGGATTCTTATTCTTTGCAATTTGTTTAATTTCTTCATTTATGTAAAAATCAAGTCTCGTTTTGAGACTTTTTCTTTTGGTAATCTATATACAAAAAGATCTAAAAATGATAAAATTATTATAATATGGAGGTGTTGATATAATGCAAGAGAAGATAATAAATTTGTTAAAACAAGAACAAAAAGCTTTATCGATTTATGATATTCAAAATAAATTAAATTTAAATTCAATAATTGAAGTAAAAGATATGTCAGATGCTTTAAGAAATTTAGAGAAAAATTCTATTATATATCACACTAATAAAGATCGTTATATGTTACTAGAAGATAGTCATTTAAAAAAAGGAACGATGAAAGTAAATAAAAAAGGTTTTGGCTTCGTTATAGTTGAGGGACTTGACGATGATATTTATATAAGTGAAGATAATATGAATGGTGCAATACATGATGATGAGGTTTTAGTAGAAATAACAAGTAAGAAAGATATTGAAAGAGTAGAGGGAAGAGTTTTAAAAATTATCGAAAGAAAAAATAAACAATATATTGGAGAATATTATGAAAAGAATGGTAAGGGACATATTAATTTAGATGATAAAAAAATAAAATTAAATATCGAAATTCCAAAAGAAAAATCTTTAAATGCAGTCGATGGACATAAAGTTGTAGTACGACTTTTAAAACGATTAAATAATAATACTAAATATGAAGGAGAAGTAATAGAAATAATAGGTCATAAAAATGATCCTGGTGTCGATATTTTATCGATAATCTATAAATATAATATTCCCATAGATTTTCCAGATGAAGTAAAAGAACAAGTAAAAAAATTACCAATGGAAGTAACTGCAGAAGAAATAAAAGGAAGAAAAGATTTACGTAATGAAATGATTTTTACTATTGATGGAGATGATACCAAAGATATAGATGATGCTATTTCGATTAAAAAATATGAAAATGGACATTATGAACTTGGAGTACATATTGCCGATGTTTCTTATTATGTTAAAGAAGGAGAACCTCTTGATAAGGAAGCTTTAGAAAGAGGAACAAGTGTTTACTTAGTTGATAGAGTAATTCCTATGTTGCCTCATGAACTATCAAATGGAATCTGTTCTTTAAATCCAAATGTCGATCGTCTTACGATATCTTGTGTTATGGAATTTGATGAAAATGGAAATCAACTTGATTATGATATTTTTGAAAGCGTAATAAGATCTCGTATTCAAATGACTTATAATAATGTTAATAAAATATTAGAAGAAAATATTACTCCTGTTGGGTATGAAAATTATGTAGATGATTTAAAAACCATGGAAGAACTTGCCCAAATTTTAAGAAAAAAGAAAATTGCTCGTGGCTATATAGATTTTGAAGTAGATGAAGCAAAAATTTATGTAGATGAAAATTGTGTTCCAACTAAAATTGGACTTAGGAATAGAGGACTTGGAGAAAACTTAATTGAAGATTTTATGATTGCTGCTAACGAATGCGTGGCGACACATATATTTTATATGAACTTGCCATTTATTTATCGTGTTCATGAAATACCAAAAGAAGAAAAAATTAGAAGCTTTTTAGGTTTTGTAAGTAATCTTGGTTATCAAATTACAGGTAATGTAAAAGATACTAATCCTAAGACAGTTCAAAATATTATCAAAGCTTTACATGATAAAAAAGAATTTAAAATTTTATCAACATTACTTTTAAGAAGTATGCAAAAAGCAGAATATAGACCTGAAAATATAGGTCACTATGGACTTGGTAGTAAATGCTATACACATTTTACATCACCTATCAGACGTTATCCAGATACAACAGTTCATAGACTACTTAGAACGTATTTATTTTCTAAAAATTTAAATAGAGATACTTTAAAACATTGGGAAGAAAAATTAGTATACATTGCTTTGCAATCTTCATCAAGAGAAAGAGCTAGTGTAGAATGTGAACGAGAAGTCGAAGATATGAAAATGGCAGAGTATATGGAAAAACATATCGGTGAAGAATTTGAAGGAATGATATCATCAGTAACAAACTTCGGAATGTTTGTAGAACTTGATAATTTAATTGAAGGTCTTGTTCCTCTTAGAGATATGAAAGGATTTTATCATTATGATGAAGAGAGAATGACTTTAACTGAAGAAAAAACTAATTTAAAATATTCCTTAGGAGAAAGAGTAATTGTAAAAGTAGTCCGTGCATCTAAAGAAGAAAAAACTATAGATTTTGAAGTAGTAAGAAAGGTATAGTAGTATGGCTAAAAAAAGAGTGAGAAAATTAAAAAGAAAAGTAAAAATATTATTATTTTTGTCCTGCTTAATGATAATTTTTGGGATTATATTACAAATTAATTTTGCTAAACCAAAAGTAAAACCAAAAAAAGAAAGTAAAAAAATTGTTAAGAAAGAAAAGAAAAAAGAATACAAAATAAGTTTAGTTATGGTAGGAGATTCTTTAATTCATAATTCAGTTTATAATGATGCTAAACAAGCCGATGGAAGTTATAATTTTAAACCGATGTTAGAAAGGATAAAACCTATCACAAGTAAATATGATCTTGCTTATTATAATCAAGAAACTATTTTAGGAGGTACTGCTTTAGGACTTTCTAGTTATCCACAATTTAATTCACCTCAAGAAGTAGGGGATGCTTTTATAGATGCAGGATTTAATGTTGTCTCACTCGCAACTAATCATACAATGGATAGAGGAGAAGAAGCGATAATTTCATCTAAAAATTATTGGGATAGTAAAAAGAATATAGTAACTGCTGGAAGTTATACTTCATTTGAACAAAGAGATACTCCTCATATTTTTGAAAAAAAAGGAATCAAGTATGCATTTTTATCGTATACCACTTGGACCAATGGTTTAAATCCACCAGTAGGAAAAGAATATTTAAATAATGTTTACTCAGATGAACTAGCTGCTGCAGATATTGCAAAAGTAAAAGATAAAGTAGATGTAATTTTAGTCGCAATGCATTGGGGAACTGAATATTCATTTGGAGTAAGTGAAGCCCAAACAAAAATTGCAAATTATTTATCAAGCTTAGGTGTTGATATTATAATAGGAGCACATCCTCATGTTATTGAACCAGTAGAATATATTGGGGATACTTTAGTAATTTATTCACTTGGAAATTTTATTTCAGCTCAAGATACAAATGATAAATTAACTGGTCTTATGATGTCAGTTGATATTAAAAAAACAGTTGCTAAAGATGAAAAAAGTGTTATAATAGGAAACCCAAAAGCAGAATTAATTTATACAAAATCAAATTTAAATGGTAAACAAAATTTTATAGTTTATCCTTACAGTGAACTTAATAGTACTTTATTTCCAAACTATCAAGAGTATTATGAAAAATTTAAAGGAATAGTAACTGAAAGAACTGATAAAATAACATTTGAATCATTAGGAGGTTAATACATGGAAATAGTAAATCGCAAAGCGAAACATGATTATTTTATAGATGATACAATTGAATGTGGTATTGCTCTTACTGGTACAGAAATTAAATCTATAAGAAATGGAAGTTGTAATATCAAAGATAGTTATGCCATTATTAAAAATAAAGAATGTTTTATTTTAAATATGTTTATCGCCCCGTATAAACAAGGTAATATTTTTAATCATGAAGAAACAAGAACAAGAAAATTATTACTTCATAAAAAAGAAATAATAAAGTTAGATGACAAAATAAAATTAAAAGGCATAACTTTAATACCTCTAAAAATATATTTTAAACAAGGACGAGCAAAAGTTCTTTTAGGAGTATGTCGAGGACGTAAAAGTTATGATAAAAGAAATTTAATTAAAGAAAGAGATATGAAAAGAGAAGTAGAAAAAAATTTAAAAAGATATTGAAACAATAATCCCTAGAAAAATAATGAAAAATATGATATAATCTACCCATGGGGATGTTATGGGTTCGACGGAAATATTAGAGCATGAATGGCAAGTCGAATGCCTACGTTACAGGCACAAAAAAATAAATGCAAACAAAATTAAAAATGTACTAGCTAATTTAGGTTCTACACCTGAATTAACTTATGCCTAATTAAAGGCTGTACACTTTCTTTAATCTTATCTTACGTAGATTTTAGAGAGTTCAATTTCAGTAAGATATATCTAAATCTTGTCTAGGGTTTAGACGAATTTTTTAGACTAGTTTGCTTACTTGGTCGTTAACTACTTGGTAAGTAAATGAATATAATTAGTTAACTAAACTTGTAGAAGTTTATGTATCGGTATTTTCGGACAGGAGTTCAATTCTCCTCATCTCCACCATTGGGAAATCTGGTCGAACTTTTTTCGACATTGATATATATAGGTCAACCTAAAAATAGGTTGATTTTTCTTTTGTAATAGAAAAATCAGTCGGAAAGGTTGGTGTCTTATG
>CANQVR010000043.1 GCA_947627375.1 uncultured Bacilli bacterium
TAAAGTCTCGCCCTTGACAGATTCTAAGACTAACTGCACTATATAAAAATAGTGGGAACTTACAATTTTATTTAATGGTAAACACTAAAAAGATTGACAAATTAAGCTTTTTGTAGTATAATTAGCATAGTCAAAAGGGGAACTAGGTTAGATTAAGAATTAGATACAGGAGAAAAGTTTTCTTTTGACTATCTAATTCTTTTTTTAGGGGGTAATAATATGAGAAAGAATAATCTTACCATGTTAGGTAAAAATGCAACACAAGATAAAACTATATTTCACATGCTTAATCCAAACGATAATGATTTTTTAGAAGATTTTAGTGAAAAAGAGTTACTAGAATTTATTATTTTACTAGAGAAATATAATATTGAATGGCGTGAAGAACTGGATATTAATAAAAAAGCAAATTTTGGTGTTGAAATTGAATGCTGTGAAGCAGATATAAACGAAATAAAGAAAGAACTATATCAAAGTAGAAGATGTCAAGAATGGACTTCCAGCGAAGATAAATCCTTAGCTGATATTTCCATTTCATACGAAAAAGATAGTAAACAATATACATGTAAACCACAAGAGTATCAAACTGATATCTTAAATAACAAAAAATGGGATAACTTAAAAGAAGGATGTTCTATTATCTCGCCACATTCTAGAATAGATACAACTTGTGGTCTTCATATACATGTCGGAGCTAATATTTTAGGAAGAAAAAAACAAGATTGGCTTAATTTCTTTAACTTATGGACTGCTTACGAAGATATTTTATTTAAATTTTCTAGTGGTGAATATGATGTTCCAAGATTTGTTGCAGAAGATTTTGCAAAACCAGTAGCTGTTGAATGGAATAAGAATTTAAATAGATATACTGCTAATATGCCTTTTGATAAAATAATAGATAAATACAACAAAGATAGATATTGTTCTATAAATTTAGAAAATGTTAGTAAATTTTATCTAACAGATACCGAACATAAAAATACTATTGAAAAAAGAGTTTCTAATGGTACAAGTAATCCTATAATTATCCAAAATGATATTAATACTTTCCTACATCAATTAGAATACGCTAAAAATAAAAGATATAATATAAGCTTAATAAATTATCGTCGAGAAGAATTAATGGATGAAATCGAAAATAAAGAACCAGGTGATATTATAGAAGAATATAATAAATTTGATCCATATAAAGCTTTTGAATTTTGCGATTTAGTATTTGATAATAACCTAGATAAAATTAATTTTATGAAACAATATATTAAATCACTTCGTTCTACAATCACAACTAGTGAAAAAAAGAATTTACACACTTTAATTAAGAAAAAATAATAAAGGAAATATTATGAATAAAGATATAGAAAAATTTATAAATTTAGATAGTAATGATTTACTAAGTAAGATGAAGGATAATGATAAATTAGAACTTTTAAATCATATTAAAAATTACCATTGTCGTCTTAGAGATAAATTAGATATAGATCCTAATTATAATTTCGGTATCGAAATAGAATTTGAAATGTTATATAATTTAGATGATTTTTATGAAGAATTTGAACAGAAATATAAAGATTGGCAATATGAATATGAAATATCTATTGGAGATTGGGGCGGAGAGGTAATTTCACCTATTTTAAAAGATAGTAAGAAAACTTGGCAACAAATCTCAGATATATGCAAGCTTATAAGAATAAATGGTGGTATGGTCAACAGCAAGTGTGGTGCTCATAATCACGTTGATGTAACATATTTAAAAAATACAAAAAACTTTTTAAATTTTGTTAGGTTTTGGAAAGCATACGAAGATATTATTTACCATTTTGGTACAGGAAGAGCTACCAATATGAGACAAAGAACAGATCTATCTGCCTTACCAATTACACCGTATTGGAATAATTTAGATTTAGAAAAAATCAAAAAAGATTCTCTTAACACTATAGTTGGTAAATTATTATTTGGTGAAAACTACGAAAATAGTGATTATCAAGTAAAAGGTATGGGTGTCAATATATATAATGTTAAGAGTTTAAAAAGAAAGTTCGAAGGTAATACTGTTGAGTTAAGATACACTAATGGAACAATAGATGCTAATACATGGCAAAATAATGTTAATGTAAACGCCCATATATTTAAATATGCACTTAATCATAATTTCGATAAAGAAAAAATGGAAAGCTTAAAAACAAAAAACACATCTTATCATGATATAATGAAATCTATAGAAAAAACTAATTTAAACAAGGCCTTAGATTTTGCAGATACAATTTTTGATAAAAATATTGATAAAGTATATTTTCTAAAACAATATTTATTTAAAAATAAAGAAGATTTAGATCTTAAAAAACTAGTTAAATCTAAATAATGACTAGTATTAATCTATTTTGTATGTTATAATACATATAAGTTTAGGGGGAATTATTATGAAAAACGGTTTTTTAATAGAAGCTATAAAAGTTACTGCGATCATGAGTGTTGCATATTTTGCAATTTGCTTTGTCACTGATAATTTAGATAGTAAGATGCTAAAAGATTTTAGTTTTACTAATCTAAAAAAAGAACTTAAACAAACAGAAAAAAATATTAAACCTCATAAAAATAATTCTAATAAAAACAGTTTTATTGCTAGCATAGTCAAAAAAGAAGACTTAAGTTGGCAAAATTTTGAGAAAAATATTAATAAAAAAATCGATGAACAAGAAGAAAATTCTAAAAAATGGAAAGAAATATATAAGAAAGTAAATATAAATACTGATAAGTTAGATATTACTAAATTATTTTTTGAATAGAAAGAATATTCTTTCTTTTTTTTCTTTAATTTTCATGATATAATGAAGTTAAAGAAAAACCATGAGGAGGAATTATGAAAAAATGTATATTGATATATAATCCTCAAAGCGGAAAAGCTCGTAAGAAAATTGAAAGAGAATCTTTAAAGACTATCGCAGCTCTATATGGTTACAAGCTTTCTTTTTTAAGGACAAGAAGAAATGGAGATGCTTCTAACTTAGTAAAGAGATTAAAACTTGCTGATGCAGATTTAGTCATCGCAGCAGGAGGAGATGGAACTCTTCATGAAGTTGTCGAAGGAAACATGAAAAGAAAAAAAAGAGTTATAATATCTCATTTACCACAAGGAACAGTAAATGATGTTGGAAAAATGTATGGTCTTACTAAAAATGTCGAGCAAGATTTAGAGATGCTTTTACAAGGTACTGTCAAAAAAATAGATACATGTTTAATTAATGATAATCCTTTTGTGTATGTAGCTTGTTTTGGTAATTTAGTTAGTGTCTCTTTTGATACTCCACGTAATTTAAAAGAAAAATATGGTAAATTTGGCTATATTATGTATGGAGTCCAAAAAGTAAGAAACAAAGTTAAAATGTATGATATTAAATATAAAATAGATGGAAAAGTATATGAAGATTCATTCTCATTTATATTTATCACTAACACTGATCGCATTGCGGGTGTCGGTAATATATATGATGATGTAAAATTAGATGATAATTTATTTGAAGTAGTTTTATGTAAAGCACAAAACTTTAAAGATTGTATTAAAGATATGAAAAATCTGGTTTTATATAATGCTTCTAAATTAGAGAATTCTCTGTATTTTAAAACTAGTAATCTAGAAATAGAATTTTTACATAAACAAAGAGAATCTTGGTGTTTAGATGGTGAAGAATTAAAGAGTCATACTAAAAAATATGTATTCAGCATAGATCAGAAAAGTGAAATGTTAATTCCTACTAAAAACATCGATAAATTATTTACCAAAAAGGAGGATAATGATGAAAAATAAAATTATATTATGTTTAAGTGTAATCTTAATGTTACTTGTATTTACTACTGCTTGTAGTAAAAATAATTATAAAGTTGTAAAATGTACTAGAGATGTCGATTCTCAAGAAGGATTGGATGCTGATATGAATTATTATTTATATTATGAAGGTAAATATATCAAAAAAATGACTTCTACTGAAAGAATTACATTTAATGATGAAAAAACTTTAAAGGTTTATAAAGACGCTTATAAAAAGTCTTATGCCCCTTATGATGATATAAAGTATTATAATCATACTATAAAACAAGAAGGTAAAACATTAATCAGTAAAGTTGAAATTAATTATGATAAAGTAGATATAGATAAAATAATTGAAATTGAAGGTGAAGATGATAATATCTATAAAAAAGGAAAAGTTCCTTTAAAAAAAGCTATCAACTTCTATAAAAAAGCTGGAATAAGATGCGATTATGAATCATAATCCTTCTTTTTATATCCAGGTAGCTTAATTGGATAAAGCATTTCCCTCCGAAGGAAAAGACATCAGTTCAAATCTGGTCCTGGATACCATAAAAAAAAGACTTAAACGTCTTCTTCATAAATAATACCATCTCCATCATGAGAATATTTATCGATTTCATCTTTTCCTTTTACAGTCCAAAATAAAATAGGTATATTTTTAGCTCTTAATTTTTTGATTTTATCATTATTAAGAGTTTTTTTGTTTAAAGCATAATAATTTGGTTTTAATAAATTATAAACTAAAAAGTTAGTAGCAAGCGTCATATATTTATCTTTATTGGAAACGAGAAGGCCTCTTATATAATTTTTTCTATGAAGTTTAAACCAAAGAATAATCTTAAAAGAAAATGATTGTATTAAGAATTCCCCTTTATAATTATCTAAAATTCTGACCAATTCTTCACATGTTTTTTGATAATTTTCATCATATTTAACTTCAATATTTAAAAGAACTTTACCATCTACTAGTTTTAAAACTTCTAAAAGGGTAGGAATATGTTCGTCTGTCTTTAATAAAGTAATTTTAGATAATTCATCATACGTTAAATCTTTTATTTCTTTATCTATTCCCGTCATACGTTTTAAATTATTATCATGAAAGACTACTAAAGTATTATCTTTAAGTAAGTGTACATCAAGTTCTATAGGCAAGTTTTTAAGAAGGGCCTTTTTAAAGGCTTTAATTGAGTTTTCGGGAATATCTACATTATTATAAAGACCTCTATGGGCTATTTTCATATTTTTTAAATTAATCATTGTATAATCACCTATCTTATTATATACTAAAATACATTAAAAGAAAACAATGTATTTCTTGACTAATTTTAAAAGTATTATTATACTTTAATTATGAGGAGGAGTAATATGATAATAGTTAAAGTCAATAAGTCAAAAAACAACGCTTATAAATCTATTAAAGATTCTATGAGTAAAAAAGAAGAAATTTCAGTACGTAATAGCTTAGATGCTTGTGGTTGTACTGGAAATGGTTGCTGCTAATAGAAATTGTATTTTGACTGGTGGAAAGTCTAATTTTAATAGGCTTTCCACATTATTTTTAATATCGAGGAGTAAATTATGAAAATAAGTAAATATAATATTATTAAAGAAATTGATAATAAAATATTAGTATATAATTCATTTTCTAAAGCTAGTATATTTTTAGAAAAAGGCTCTGATACTAGTGTATTTGAAAATATCGAGGCTTTTAATAAAGCTGATAAAGAAACTAAAAAAGTTTTAACTGAAAATGGTTTCGTCGTAGATGATGAGCGAGATGAATTTTCTGAAATTAAATATATTTATGAACAAAAGTATTTCGATACTAATTTTTTTAATATAGTTTTAGTACCATCTTTATTATGTAATTTTAAATGTCCTTATTGTTGTGAGAAAGATTATACTTGTGGTAAGGAAAATGTAAAAAAATATTTTGAAGTTTTAAAGAAATATGCCAAGAAAAATTTTTCTAAACATAATGTAGTTCAAATAAGTTTATTTGGAGGAGAACCTTTATTATATGTGAATGAATGTCTAGATTTTCTTGATTGGGTTCAAAAAGATTCAGAAAAGAATAACTATAAATACTTTACTAGTGTTGTCACTAATGGCTCTCTCTTAACAAAAGAAAGCTTTAAAAAACTTTTAGATCATAATCTATATTCTTTACAAATAACTATCGATTCTGATAAAGAAAATCATGATTCAATGAGAATATTTAAAACAGGAAAACCATCTTTTGATCTTTTAATAAAGAAAATTAATGAATTAGTACCATTATCTATTGATTATGATAAATTTCAATTTGTCTTAAGAATAAACCTAAATAATACAAATATTAAAAAAGTAAAAGCAACTTTAGAGGAAATTAAAAAAGAAAACCGTAAATATATAAATTTATTAATAAGAGCAATCTACAATACTCATGCTTATAAAGAGAAAAATACTAATAGTGTTAACGAACTAAAAGAGTATTTTGATCTAGGCACTAAATTAGGATTTAAAGTTTTAAAGGAAAAATATAATTATCAGACATGTGAAGCATGTGGTGATAGAAAATTCTTTAATTTAATGCCCGATTTATCGATATGGAAATGTATTAACGATCTAGGTTATGATAAGTGTTGTATAGGTAAGATCGATGACAATGGAGAGGTAATTTTAAAACCCGAAAATGTCGTTAACTGGTATAAGAGTTGTATGTCAGCTTTTCTCGATAAAGAATGTATCGATTGCAAAATGTTACCGGATTGTTTAGGAGGTTGTCCCTTATATAAATGTAAAAACAAAGGTAAAAAATCTTGCCGAAGTTTTGATATGTCTTCTTTACCATTTACTTATTAAATCTAGGAGGTATTATTTCTATGAATAATAATTGTGAATATGATATTATACATGATTTACAAAAGAATAAAGAAAGAGTAGTATATCACTTAGATAATATGTTTGCTTGTAGTGATATAGGAAATATTAGAAAAACTCAAGAAGATGCCGTATTAATTATGAATCATCCTAGTAATAATGATTTTAAAATAGCCTCTATTGCTGATGGAATGGGAGGTTTAATAAATGGAGAAGTTGCCAGCAATTTAGCTTTAAAAGAACTAATTAAATGGTTTAAAAATTTACCTAGTAATTTTTATAACTCAGAGTATGCTATATCTCGTGAGATAGACAACTTTTTAATTTATTTAGATGAATATCTAAGAAAAACATGTAATCCCTCAGGCACAACTCTAACAGTGGCCTTAAAATCTCTAAAAAATACATTACTATTAAATGTAGGTGATTCTAGAATATACTTAGATAATGGTAAAAGAATAACTCAAATAAATACAGATCATTCTATTGCCTGGAATTTATATGAAAAAAAGATTATCAAGGAAAAAGATGATATTAGATTTCATAAGAAAAATAATCTCTTAACTTCGAGATTAGGATGTGAAAGAAGACTTCTAAAAATTGAAAAGAAACTGATACCTAATAATGAATATAATAATATTTTTCTTTTTTCTGATGGTTTGACTGATTGTTTATCAGATTCTCAAATTGAACAAATAATTAGAAAAAATCATAATTATGAAACACTAGTTGATAACGCAAAACAAAATTTATCTACAAAAGATAATTTAAATAATAACGATTATTATGATATAATAGAAGCTGGTAAAGATAATATTTCTATTGCTGTTTTAAAAAAGAGTTATAGGAGATAAGATTATGAAATACTATAAAAAATGGAGAGATTTAATAATTGATCCTTTTAAAATTAAGTATAAAAAGATTAGTTTAGAAAAAATATTAAGTTATCTTCCTGCTGGTAACGATGTTTTATTATGTAAATGTAAATATAATAATAGAGAAGAAGATTTATTTATTAAAATCGAAAGAAGTAAAATGGCTAATTTTAAAGTTGAAGTAGAGATACTAGATTTTTTAAAGGATACTAAGTTAAAAAAAATAATACCTAAACTAATAGAGTATGGAAAAGTAAATGATAAATACTTTCTTGTGACAAAGACAATAGAAGGAGAAAGATTATCTGAAATTTTAAAAAAAGATTCTTCGATGAAAAAAGAATATTTAAAAAAATATGGTCGTACTTTAGGAAATATACATAAAATTCCTTTATCAGCTAAAATACCTTCTGCCATGCAAAGGGTAATTAATGATTATCCCAAAGAAGAAATATATACGATGTATAACTTTGATGATTTTATTAAAAAAGAAATTGCCTATTTAATCAAAACAAAACCTGACTTTAACTTTAATACTTTTATTCATGGCGATTTCCATTATGCTAATATTTTATGGGAAAACAAAGAAATAACAGGTATATTAGATTTTGAGTATAGTGGTAAAGGTTTTAAAGAGCAGGATATAGCATGGTCTCTCGTTTTAAGACCAACTCAACAGTTTCTAGATAATTTTGAAGATATAAAGTATTTTTTAGATGGATATAAAGAAGAGAACACTTATAACAAAGAAGCATTAAAATGGTGTTTTATTAATGCTTGTTGTCATTTTTATATTATGAATAATGAAAATAATAGTTATAAAACAAAACTATCTAAATTGATAGAAGAAGCTAAAAAATATAAGTTTTAAAATAATAAAGGAAAGTGACGATATGACTGTAAGTAAAAGTGAATTAGAAGAAGAAAAAAAATATTTATCAGTAGTAAAAAAAGTAATTAAAAGATTAATCCAAGAAACAGATAAATTTGTAAATAAAAGAAAAGAAGATTTAAATGATTTAAAAAAATTTATGTGGGATCAAATTACTGATTACACTGATGAAGAAAGAGCAATGGCCTTATATGATATGGATAAAAATGTTAATCTTACTAATAAAAGAATAGATGACATTAGTAAATATAAAAAAGTAATAGACTCTCCATATTTTGCTAAAATTGTTTTTAAAGATGATCTAGATAAAGAAACAATACCTATTTATATAGGTATTACTACTGTCCAAGATGAAATGGATTTTTATGTTTTTGATTGGCGTTCTCCTATCTCTAGTATGTTTTATAATTACGAAGTAGGTAAAGCAATGTATGATTCTCCTAATGGAAAAGTTACAGGAGAAGTTTTAGCAAAAATGCAATTTAAAATTGAAAACGGAAAAATATTGCGTTGTATTAAAAGTGATATTAATATAGATGATGATTATCTCCAAGAGATTTTAGCGTCTTCAAGAGCAGAAAAAATGACTAATATCGTAAATACAATCCAAAGAGAACAAAATGAAATTATTAGAAATGATTCTGATAAATATTTAATTGTCCAAGGTATTGCGGGTAGTGGTAAAACATCAGTAGCTTTACACAGAATAGCTTATTTATTATATAGAGAACAAAATTTAAACTATAATAATATTTTAATTTTTTCTCCTAATGATGTCTTTTCTGATTATATTTCAGAAGTCTTACCTGAATTGGGAGAAGATAATGTCATGAAATCAACTTTTAGTGAATTTTCAGAATCATTTTTAAAGTCATATAAAAATATCGAAAACTATGCAGAGTTTTTAGAAAGAACATATAACTCTAATCTAGATAGAGATTTAGTTGAATATAAAATGTCTAATGATTATAAAATAGATATAGATCGTTTTCTAGAAAACTATGAATTAAATATTAAATTTGATAGTGATTTATCATATAACAATATAAAACTATCAAAAGATGAAATTAAATCTTTAATGCACGATAAGTATCAAAAATTCCCATTAAATGAAAGATTAGATTTAATTAGTGAAAATATTTGTAATTCTTTTCGAATACCTAAGAAAAATGGAGTTAAAGGTATTAAAAAAATTTTAATAGAAAAATCTAATATTGAACTTGATTATATGAATTTATATAAACAGTTTATTACATCAAAATATTTTAAATTAAATAATCAGACTTCTTTTTCTACTAAAAAAATTAATTATGAAGATATACCAGGACTATTATATATTAATTTCTTTATAAATGATTATCCAAGTTATTATAATATAAAACAAGTAGTAATAGATGAAGTTCAAGACTATACAAAATTTCAAATAGAATTATTAAAGAATATATTCAAACAAGCTTCTTTTACTGTCCTTGGTGATATTAATCAATCTATAAATAGAAATTATTCTTATAAAAATTTATCAGAACTTAATAAAATATTCAAACAAGCTTCTTATTTAGAGTTAAATAAATCTTATAGATCAAGTGAAGAGATAATTAATTATTCGAATAAAATTTTAAATATCAATCATATCTGTTCAGTCAGAAGAGAGAATAATATTCCTGTTGAAATAAAGGATTTAAACGAGGAACAAACAGAAAGAAAATTAGAAGAAAGTATTGCAAAGATGCTGAAACAAAATATAAAGAAAATAGCGATTATTACCAAGAATATAAAAGCAGCGAAAAAGATCTCTAAAACATTAACTAAAAAAAGCTTAGATATACAATTAATATTATCTTCTTTTGATGCATTAAAGAAAGATATTGTAATAATACCTTCTTATTTGGCAAAAGGTTTAGAATTTGATGGTGTGATTATATATAACGATTATAAGGATGATTATAATAACGAGGAAAAGAAATTGTACTATGTAGTATGTACTAGAGCACAACATAAGTTAGTAATCTATAACGAACCTTTATTTTTAAAATAATATTAAATCTCTAGCTAATCTAGAGATTTTTTGCTTTTAATAAAAATAGTTGTAATTAGTGATTAGTGGTATTATAATTGTAATAAAAGAAAGATGCCGATTTAGTTTAGTGGTAAAACAGATCTTTGATAGGGAAGATGTTATGGAACAGTTTTGAAAATCAAAAAATTATTAAAAATATTATGAAAATGCACTAAAATAGTGCAAAAACTATATAAAAAATGTAAAAATGCACTGTTTTTTCAAAAAACAGTGCATTTTTTAATAAAA
>CANQVR010000044.1 GCA_947627375.1 uncultured Bacilli bacterium
GCTAAAGATGCAAGTAGAGATGAAGAGATGTTATGTGCATATGATAAAGAATGGGAGACGAGACTATGGGGAAAAGAAGAAGGTGCTGATAAGACTAGAAGAGAAATAGTCAAAGAAATGTTGAAAGAAAACATGGATATTCCTTTAATAAGCAAAATTACTAAACTCTCCGAAAAAGAAATATTAGAGATTAAAAATAATTAATTTATAATAAATCATTATATAATAGTAAAAGGCTACTTAAAAGCCTTTTTATAGTGTGATGAAAATAGATTTAATAACCAGATAATTAAAAATAAAGATATCATATTAATAAATGTTAGATAGTAATTTAAATATACTTGTCAAAGCTAAAAGAAAAATATATAATGAAAGGAGAGAATAGTCTGAGTAAGTTTGAGAGATTACTTCTAATATATGCAGAAAGTGACATCGATACTTGCAAGAGACTGTCGTTGGGAGATGAGATAATGGAAGAGTTTATAGAAGACGCTAAGGATGCAAGTAGAGATGAAGATATGTTATGTGCATATGATAAAGAATGGGAGACGAGACTATGGGGAAAAGAGGAAGGCCTGGATGAAGGATATGATAAAGCCCGTCATGAAATAGTTGAAAATATGTTAAAGAAGAATATGGACATTTCTTTAATAAGTGAAATTACTAAACTCTCCAAAGAAGAAATATTAGAGATTAAAAATAGTTAAGATTAAATTTATTAACTATTTTTTCTTTTAGAAAAATATTATATAATATTAGTGGAGGGACTTATATGAAAGACTTTAAAGAAAAACTTTCGCTTGTACCTACTAAACCTGGTAGTTATCAAATGAAAAATAAAGATGGTATTATTATTTATGTTGGTAAAGCCAAAAATTTAAAAAACAGACTTAAAAGTTATTTTACTGGTACTGTTACTGGGAAAACTAGAAGACTTGTCGAGGATATAGATGATTTTGAATATATAGTTACCTCATCTGAATTAGAATCTTTAATACTCGAGATTACTCTTATAAAAAAGTATAATCCTAAATATAATATTTTACTGAAAGATGATAAAAGTTATCCTTATATTGAGTTAACTTCTGAAAAATATCCTAGACTTAAAGTAGTGAGAAATGTTAAACGTAAAAAGAAAAAGAATCATTTATATGGTCCTTATCCTAATGTTTATGCCGCTCGGAAGACAGTTAATATGTTAAATAGACTTTATCCTTTAAGAAAATGTGAAACTTTAGGTAAAGATCTATGTTTATATTATCATATCCATGAATGTTTGGGTTATTGTAAGAAAGAAATAGATCAGGATAGAATTAAAGCTATGACTAAAGAAATTACTTCATTTTTAAAAGGAGATAGTGAGATAGTAGTTTCTAAATTAGAAAAAGAAATGCAAAAAGCTAGTGATAATTTAAATTATGAAAGAGCACTAGAACTTAAAGAAATGCTTGAAAATATTAGGATAACTCTAAAGAAACAAAAAATTGATTTAAATAAAGGGTATAATTTTGATTTAATAGATTATTATCATGATCATAATTATTTATCTATTCAAGTATTTTTCATTAGAGATGGACTATTATTTGGTAGACACTCCGATATAATTTCTAGTTTAGGAAATTACGAAGATGAAGTGGTTGAATATATAATTAAATTTTATGAAAAAATTGGTTTGGTTCCCAATCAGATTTTAGTACCTAAAGAAATAGACAAAGATTTACTTGGAAGTTATTTTAATATTAAAGTTAATACTCCAGTACGGGGTAAACTTAAAAAACTTCTTGATCTAGCGCGAGAAAATGCAAAAGAGAAACTTGATTTAGAAGAGGAAACAATCAAGAAAGATGATGAAAAAAGACTTAAAGCAGTTGAGGAACTTAAAGATCTTTTAAATATTCCACGAGCATCTAGAATAGAATCTTTTGATAATTCTCATCTATTTGGAACTTTTTATGTAGGTGGTATGGTCGTATATGATGATTTTTTACCTCAAAAAGATTTATATCGTAAATTTAAGATTACTACTGAAGTTAAAGATGATTTAAGTGCGATGAAAGAGGTTGTTTATCGAAGATATTTTAAAGTTTTAATGGAGGATTTAGAAAAACCTGATTTGATTGTTTTGGATGGAGGTAAAACGCAAATAAAAGTAGTAAAAGAAATTATTTCTTCTTTAAAACTTAATATTCCTATAATTGGTTTAGTTAAAGATGATAAACATCGAACTAGTCATATTATGAATGAAAATTATGAAGTTTTAGAACTGAGTAGAGATAGTAATTTATTCTTGTTTTTAACACGGATACAAGAAGAGGTTCATAGATATGCGATTACATATCATAGAAATTTGAAAAGTAAAGGAAGTCTTGCTTCTGTTTTAGAGCTAGCACCAGGAATAGGAGAGGTAAGACGAAAAGCTCTACTTAAAAAATTTGGTTCTTTAAAAAAACTTAAAGAAGCAAGTGTTGAGGAATTATCCGAAGTATTGGATAAAAATACAGCAGAGAATTTATATTCATATTTAAAAGAGATATAATTAATTTTAGAAAATAAATATGTTATAATATTAAAGAAGGTGATTTCTATGAATAAAAAAGGGTTTACTTTAATTGAGTTACTTGTAACGATTATTATTTTAGGGCTTATTTTGGGAGTTGCTGCTCCTATGCTGATGAGATATTATATCCAAGCTAAAGATAAGACTTATAATACTTATGTTGAAACTTTATATAATGGTGCGAGGATGTATTTAGAGAAAAATTCTATGGATAAACCTAGTGCTAAAAGTAGTATTGTAGTGACTGCTAAGACTTTAAAAGATGGTGGTTTTATCGATGATTTAAAAGATGCTACTAAAAGAGGAGTAGATTGTAACTATGAAGAAAGTAAAGTAGAGATTATTAATAATACTGAAAATGGTGTTATTAGAGATAATGATGATTTTACTTATAAAGTTACTTTAGTATGTCCTAAAAAAACGATAACTGATAAAATAATGGATAAGTAGAAGAGGTGTTTTATGTCTAAGATAAAAGTAATGGATGATATTTTAGCTAATAAGATTGCGGCGGGAGAAGTAGTTGAGAAAACTATGAATGTCGTTAAAGAATTAGTTGAGAATGCTTTAGATGCCGAAGCAACTGATATCAAAATAGAACTTGTCGATTCGGGAGTTAAAAAAATTGAAGTTTCTGATAATGGAATTGGGATGGATAAAGAAGATGCCCAGAATGCTTTTTTAAGGCATGCAACGAGTAAACTTAAAACTTTAGATGATTTATTTAATATCGATACATTAGGTTTTAGAGGAGAAGCTCTTCCTTCTATTGCGGCTGTTTCTTTAGTTGAATTAAAAACGACTAATGGTAAAGTGGGAACAAAAATAACTCTAGATGGAGGGAAAGTTCTAAAGGTTGAAAATAGTGATCTTGCAAAAGGAACGACGATAGTTGTTACTAATTTATTTTATAATACTCCTGTTAGACTAAAATATTTAAAAAATCTTTATATAGAACTTGCTAATATTACTGATTATGTTAATAAGATGGCTCTAGCTAATCCTAATGTTAAATTTACTTTGATTAATAATGATAAAACCCTTCTTGCAACACCAGGAGATGGAAATTTACTTAAAGTAATTTATGAAATATATGGTGGAGAAGTTGCGAAGAAAATGATCGAAGTAAACGAAGAAGATGAAGATTATATAATTAGTGGTTATATTTCTTATCCTGAAGTTGCTAAATCTACGCGTAATTCGATGATTACTTTTGTTAATGGACGTCTTATTAGAAATAATACTTTAAATCGTAAAATAATTGAAGCATATCATACATATATTCCTAAAGATAAAGCACCTATAGTAGTTTTAAATATAGAAACTGATCCTATATTAATAGATATAAATATCCATCCTACTAAAATGGATATTAAGTTTTCTAAAGATCGAGAACTTTATACTTTAATTGAAAAAGCAATTAGTAAAAAGTTAGAGAAATTACTTTTAATTCCTAGTGTTCCAGTTAGAGATAGTGAAAGTATTGAAGATGTTGATGATAGTATTAAAGTAGAACTTCCACAAGAAGATGAAGAAAAAGAAGAAAACTTAGAGTATGAGAAATTATCTTTTGATTTTGATGTTAATGAGAATGAAGAAAGTTATGAAGAAAAAGTCGAAGATGAAGCTAGAATTAAAAAACTTTATCCTAAAGGTATTGTTCATATGACTTATATTATCGCAGAAAATGAAGATGGTATGTATGTCATAGATCAACATGCTGCCGCAGAAAGAATTAATTATGAGAAATATTTAAAAGCAATGAGTGAGAAAACTAATACTGTTATAGATCCTTTAATTCCGATTAAGATTGAACTTCCTGCGAACGAGATGATTATGGTTAGAGAACATCTTGATTTACTAGAAGAAATAGGTATTAAAACGGAAGAGTTTGGTAGTAATACTTTTATTGTGAGAAGTCATCCTACTTGGTTTATCGAGGGATACGAAAAAGAATCTTTACGTAAAATATTTGAATTAGTTGCAACAAAAGAGGAGTTTTCTAAAGAAAAATTTATAGAAAAGACTGCTATAACTCTTGCTTGTCGTATGTCTATTAAAGCTAATGATTATATTAGTATAGAAGATATGGAATATTTATTAGATAGACTTAGAGAATGTAATAATCCTTTTACTTGTCCTCATGGAAGACCTACGATTATAACTTATACTATATATGATTTAGAAAAATTATTTAAAAGAGCGATGGAATAGGAGTTTTTTATGTTACCGATTATTGTTATACTTGGACCAACTGGTGTTGGGAAAACTAAAATGTCAATAGAACTTGCTGAAAAAGTAAAAGGAGAAATTATCAATGCTGATTCTATGCAAGTTTATAAGGGATTAGATATTGGTACTGCTAAAATCAAAGAAGATGAAAAAAAAGGAATTGCTCATCATTTATTTGATATTAAAGATGTCTTAGATGACTATACAATTTATGATTATCAAAAAGATGCTAGAAGAGTTATTGAAGAGATAAGAAAAAGAGGAAATACACCAATACTTGTAGGAGGTTCAGGTCTTTATATCAAAGCTGCTTTATATGATTATAAATTAGAAGCTGAAAAAAGTAATAAGACTTATGATGATTTAACTAATGAAGAAATACTTACTAAAATAAAAGAATATGATCAAGATATCGATATTCATATTAATAATCGTAAAAGATTAATAAGAGCTTTACAAATATTAGAAAGTGGAAATAAATTAAAAAAAGAAAAAGATCCTTTACTTTATGATACTATTTTTATTGGACTTACTACTTCTCGTGATAAATTATATAAGATAATAAATGAAAGAGTAGATTATATGATTAAAGAAGGTTTAGTAAGCGAAGTAGAAAAATATCAAGATTATTTAGATGATGCTAAATCTTTAAAAACTGGTATTGGTTATAAAGAATTTGTTCCTTATTTTAAAAAAGAAATATCTTTAGATGAAGTTATAGAAAATATTAAGAAAAATTCTAGAAGATATGCTAAACGTCAATATACTTTTTTTAATAATCAAATGGATGTTAAATGGTTTGATGTTAATTTTAATAATTTTTCTGAAACTGTAGAGGATGTTTATAATTATATAAAAACTATTAAATAAAAAGGATTACTAAGGAAAAGTAATGCTTTTTATATCGGAAAAAAGTTAAAATTTTACATTGACTTATCGAACACATGTAGTATAATGTAATTATGGAATTAGATTGTAGGAGTGATTATAATGTATGATTATATAAGTGGGGTTGTTAAAAGTATTAATAGTAATAGTATCGTGATAGATAATCAAGGAATTGGATATTTAATATATACTCCAAATCCTTATAAGTTTCAAGAAAATAAAACTTATACTGTTTATATTTATCAATTGATTAAAGAAGATGAAAATAGTTTATTTGGTTTTGAAACAGAAGAAGAAAGAGAGTTATTTTTGAAACTTATCAATGTTAAAGGGCTTGGTTGTAGAATGGCTTTACCGATTATTGCAACAGGTTCTATTGCAGGAATAGTCGATGCTATAGAAAGAGAAAATATCTTATATTTAAAGAAGTTTCCGAAAATTGGAGATAAACTTGCTCGTCAAATGATTTTAGATTTAAAAGGAAAACTAAATGCAGTAGGGGAAGTTGTCGAAGAAAATGATACCGAAGAGTTAATAGAAGTCTTAAAAGGACTTGGTTATAAAGAAAAAGATATCAAAGGGATTGTTAATAGAGTTGATACGACACTTAGTATTGAAGATCAAATTAAAGAAGCTTTAAAATTTTTATTAAAATAGGAGCAGATTATGGAAGAAAGAATTATTACAGAAGAAAAATTAGCAGGTGAGGATGAAATTGAATTAAATATTCGTCCTGAACATATCGATGAATATATTGGTCAAAGTGATGTGAAAGAAAATATTAAAGTTTTTATTGAGTCTGCTAAAATAAGAGATGAATCACTTGATCATGTTTTACTTTATGGACCACCAGGTCTTGGTAAGACAACTCTGGCACATATTATTGCAAACGAATTAGGTAGTAATATAAAAATGGCAACTGGACCTAGTATCGAAAAGACAGGAGATCTTGCGGCTATTTTATCTTCACTAGAACCAGGGGATGTTCTTTTTATCGATGAAATACATCGTATTCCCAAGTATATTGAAGAGATACTTTATCCAGCTATGGAGGATTTTTCACTTGATATAATTGTGGGAAATGATACTAGTAGTCGTAATATAAGAATTGATCTTCCACCATTTACTTTAGTAGGAGCAACAACTAGAGCAGGAGATTTGACTTCTCCTTTAAGAGATAGGTTTGGAATTATTGCTAAATTACAGTATTATAACAAAGAAGAACTTACTCAAATTATCAAAAGAACTTCAAAAGTTTTAAATGTTGAAATAGAAGATGATGCTGCTAAAGAACTGGCCAGTCGTTCACGTGGAACTCCTAGAATTGCTAATCGTTTATTTAAGAGAGTAAGAGATTTTGCTCTTGTTGAAGGACTTGGTGTAATCGATAAAGACATTACGAAAAAAGCTTTGGATAGACTTAAAGTTGATAGCCTAGGACTTGATGAGGTCGATCACCAATTACTAAAATCAATTATTTATAAATTTAATGGTGGTCCAGTAGGAGTAGAGTCGATTGCCAGTACTATCGGCGAAGAAGTTTCTACTATCGAAGATGTATATGAACCATTTTTATTACAAAATGGTCTACTTAAAAGAACATCTCGAGGTAGAGTTGTAACAAAAAAAGGATATGAAGCTTTAGGACTTGATAAGACTACTTAAGGAGATGAAGTCATGGACATAGAAAATTTTAATTATAATTTACCTGATAATTTAATTGCTCAAAAACCAATAGAAAAACGTGATGAAGCTAGACTTATGGTTTTAAATAAAGAGAAAAAAACTATCGAACATAAACATTTTTATAATATAGTAGATTATCTACAAAAAGGAGATGTGTTAGTACTTAACGATACTAAAGTTTTACCGGCACGTCTTATTGGCGAAAAAAAAGAAACCAAAGCAGTCATTGAAGTATTATTATTAAAAAATATCGAAGGTGATGTTTGGGAATGTTTAACTAAACCTGCCAAAAGAATTAAAGAAGGTACTATAGTAACTTTTGGTGATAATCTTTTAAAAGCAGAATGTATTAAAGTACTAGATCAAGGTATTAGACATTTTAAATTTAGTTATGAAGGTATATTTTATGAGGTTTTAGATAAACTTGGAACTATGCCATTACCTCCATATATTCATGAAAAACTTGCTGATAAATCACGCTATCAAACAGTATATGCTAAAGAAATGGGTTCAGCTGCTGCACCTACGGCAGGACTTCATTTTACAGAAGATACTTTAAAAACTTTAACTGCTAAAGGAATAGAAATTGTCTATGTTACTTTACATGTAGGTTTAGGTACTTTTAGACCAGTTGAGGTTTCTAATATTAAAGAACATAAAATGCATACTGAATTTTACTCTATGAGTAAGGATGCTGCAGATATATTAAATAAAGCTAAAGCCGAAAAAAGAAGAATAATATCTGTTGGAACAACTTCAACTAGAGTTTTAGAAACAGTCATAACAGAACATCAAAAATTTATTGAAACGAGTGGCTGGACGAATATCTTTATTTATCCAGGTTATGAATTTAAAGCCGTAGATTCTTTAATTACAAATTTTCATTTACCAAAATCTACTTTAATTATGCTTGTTTCAGCACTGGCAGGAAGAGAATTTATTTTAAAAGCTTATAATGTAGCAGTCCAAGAAAAATATCGCTTTTTCTCTTTTGGAGATGCAATGTTTATTTATTAAATAAGTGTTTATAGTTTTATTAAAATTTGGTATAATGTCATTATAATAGTAGGTGAGGACATTGAAAAAGAAAAAAAATGGTTATAGTTTATTTGTGATATTAGTTTTTATATCTGTTGTTATCGCATGTGTTGGTTGCTTTGTTATTTTAAGAAGTTTTTCTTTCTTTGAGAAAGATTTAAATACTTTATATACAAAAAGACATTTAAGTTACCAAGTTAAAACTAAAGATAATAAATATTATGATAAAGAAGTTTTAGGAGAACAAAAGAGTTTTATTGCTCCAGCTTTAAAAACTATCATTCCTCACTTTTTAGTCGAAGTAAAAAGTAATGATAATGAATATATCAAATATAGTTATGATATTACAGGAGTTTTAAATGCTTATGTAGATGGGAAGACTATTAAAAGTAAGAAATATCCTTTAGCAAGCAAAAAGAATATTACTTTAGAAGAAGTAAGGATGGCTAATATCGAAGAAGAAATTGAAATAGATTATGAATATTATAAAGAAGAATGTGAGAAAATAAAAAAGGAAACTGCAAGTATACCACAATGTGTGCTAACATTAGAGATGAAACTAAATAGTAGTAATCAATATGAAAATAAAGAAGATATCACAATCTTTAAAATACCTATTACTAAACAAAATAAAAAAATATCTTTAGAAAAAAGATATCCTAATACTAAAAAAGGTTTCTTACCTAAATTAAATATTAAACTAGCAAATAAAGATAATCTAATAGGGGGAATATTTATTATTCTCGGTTCTTTAATACTTTTTATAGTTAGTTTTGTTTCTATAAAAAGAAGAAAAGAGATCAAGAATATAAGAAAGAGAATAAAGAAACTTAAGATGTCTAATAATGTCAAAAGGTAGAAGTATTTATATCCTTCTACCTTTTTTATGATAAAATTCATAATAGGAGGGAACTATGGAAATATTTAATATTTTATGTTATTTATTAGAGATAGTATTATTAGTTGTTTTAATTATTTTGGCTTTAAGATGTATAAAATTAGTTAATAACGCAAATAATTTTATTATAGACGTAAAACAAAAATTAGATTCATTTGATCCAATTTTTGTCTATATTAAAAATGTTACTGATTTTATAAATAATATTCCAAATTGTATTAATAATTTTATAAATCGAACATTAAGTATTTTTAGAAAGGGATGATTTAATAATGGATAAAAATTCTAATACTCTTGGAACATTTACTTTTGGAATGCTTATTGGTTTAGGGATCGGTCTATTATTCGCACCTAAGAGTGGTACGGAGACTAGAAGTGATATTAAAAATAAGTTTAATAGTATGATGGGAAATAATAAAGATGATCTTAACTTTCTTATTGAACTTACTAAAGAAAAAATAAATGATTCAATTAAAAGTTTAAAGAAAGAAAAAGTATTAGAAAAAGCTTCAGAGAAAGTTTCTGAAATAAAAGAATATTGTGATGAAATTATCGAGATGTCATTAGAAACTGGTGGTGAAGCTATAGAGAAAGCTACTAAAAAATTTAAAAAAGATACTCTTAAAACAATCGATAAAATAATTGATAAATTAGAAGCATAATAAAATGCTTTTTTTATACTATTTAATAAATTAAGATAAGTTGTACTACTACAATGAATATTACTATACCTATAAAAAATATTTCACTTAACATATAAGAATTGATAATAACTAATATTTTTTCTTTTGCCATAAATTACCACTGTAAAACTTCATGTATATGCGTGAAGAAGTTTTAGTTTTGTGTTATGATATGTTTAAAGGTAAAGAAAAAAATACAAGATAAATGTAGTGGTGATAAAAATGAAAGAGGAAAATAAAAATAAAAAGATAATAAGTATAGTCTTAACAATGTCATTAATATTAGTAATAATAGGAGTAACATATGCAGCATTTATCTATTCAAAAGAAGGAACAAAAGAAAATAAAGTAACAACAGGAAAGATAAACTTTGTCTATAATGAAACAACAAATGGAATAGAAATATCAAATGCTCTACCTATGGAAGATGATGAAGGAAAACTAATCAAAGAAACAGATGAAAATGCATCAAGAGGATATTTTGATTTTAAT
>CANQVR010000045.1 GCA_947627375.1 uncultured Bacilli bacterium
TTTTTTACTATTGCATTATTCAAATAAGTTAAAATATTTAATACTTGTGTATTTATTAATCTTCTATTATCACTAAACAATAATTCTTGTAAATTAAATCCTATTAAATTACTACTTCCTAAATCTAAGTTAGTATAATCATTAAACAAAAAGGAATCAGTACCAACTAAAAATCTTTCTAACAATATATCAATTTGCTCTATAATTTTAGCTTTTTCTTTTATTTGTTCCTTTTCTTTTTCTTCTTTGATAAACTTTTTTAAATCATCAAAAATTGGAAACTCATTTGGTTTCATATTCTCTATCATTGATATTGTTGAATTTTTAGTTATTCCAAAATTTGCATATAACTTTTCAGTTTCTTCTAATAATACAACTAATTCTTTCTCGCTTATTTCTTCAAAAGCACATTTATAAAATGTTTCTAAAAAGCCCATATGTTTAGCCAAAGGACAATTAGCTATATCACTTTCATTATCATCATTTTCAACTGGCAAAAATCTAACTTGCAATGGGTTAATTATTCCACCACTTTTTGAATACAAGTCTATGTATTCGCCATGATTATTCTCTACTAATTTTTTATATTCTGCCTCAGCATCAAACACAAAAACTTTAATTCCTTGATTTACTGCATTGGTAATTATTTTTTTTAAAGTAAAACTTTTTCCACCACCTGTTGAGGCAACTATTGATAGATTATGACTTGTTCTATTTGAATCTAAACAAAACATATCAAAAAATACAGGCAATGCCGTATGAGTATCTATTCCCATCATTATTCCTTTTTTATCATTAAATTTAGTTGTAGTTAATGGAAATCCTGCTGATAATGTGAGTGTAGGAAAATACATTGCATAATCTTCTAAAAAATTACTTGATATATCATAGGCTTGCCAAGTTTCATATTGTCTTAATCTTGTTACATCTATTTTTATTTTATAATTAGAGGCTAATCTTTTTAATTCAGTTCTAACTTCTTCTCGTTTTTTCTTATCCCCTTTTACTACAATAATAAAATTTACTTTTTTGATCTTTTCATCACCATTTTTAATTTGATCCATTAATATTTGATAACTCTCTTTTAATGTATCTAATTCAGTTGCGTCTGAAAGTTTTTTGGTTGTTGCTCTATCCGATAGCAAAAACTGATAAGAACTATCCATTACTTTTACTAATTCATCAGTATTCAACGTATCTTTAATATGAATACAACATCTAGTATTTGGTAAATTAAATATTTGTTCAAAAAAAGAACCCTCTAAAAAAAGAGGAACACTTTTAATTGATAATAATTCAATTTCTTCATCATCTATTTTAATTAGATTACTTTTTTCTGATATATTTAACGGAACAATTAAATCTGTTAAATTACACCACATTATTTTTTCTAAATCAGTTTTACCACAATATAAATTCATTAAAAAATGGTATACCTCATACCGATTATTTATTTCATCAATATTTATTCTAGGGTTAATTCCATAACTTACTCTCATCACTTCATCAATATTTTTCTTAAGCTCTGATTCACTACTTGCTGATAATAAAAAATAATAACTATTAGATACTACATATTCATCATTTTCTAATTTTTCAATTAATTCATATCTTTCTTGTAAAAACTTTTGTTTTTCTAAATCATCCTTAAATTTATTCATTAATTCTAAAATATAATCTTTATTATCATTTAAGTTGATTTTTTCATCTAGTTTATAAATTCTTAAATCTAAGTTACTTACCTGATATAAATATTTTAACTGCGAAAAAAACGTCATTAATTGTGAATCACTTGATAAAGATAAATCTATTGCCTCAACTGAAAAAACTCTAGCTACTTCTTTATTTTTTAAATGAATTAATCCATTTTCATCAACATAATCAGTTATCATAAATGATTGAGAGTTTTTCATCATTTTATTTAACTGTGTTTTAGTTATATATTCTTTATATTTTTTTTCTTTTCTATTTTTACCTTTTAAAATGATTTGTTTTTCTTTTTCTTCTTTTTTTTCTTGTTTATTCAATTTGTAACCCCCTTTCAATTATTCTTTAAATAAGTAAATTCTTTCTTAGAAAATATATATTTAAACAATAACATCATTACTTTATACATTCTGTTTTTTTGACTTACCGTAATTGGTATTAATAAAAATATCCCAATTATCAATAAAAATAACCCTAATAACTTAAAACTAGTACAACAAAAAAGAATTAAAAAAACTATAACAACAATACCCCCTATTATTAAGTCGTTTACTTCTAATCCTTTAAAGCCTAAATTTCTTTTAACACTTGGTAACGTTATATACATTTTTACACCTTCTTTCGTGGTTTTCTATATAAGTAAGGATTTGTATTAATACGATTTGCAAATGGTATTCTCTGAACTGGTATCATTATTCCTGCTCCTGCTCTCATCATTGTTCCAGTAGTTTGTGAGATTTTTTCATTAAGGGTAGGTATTTCAGCTCTCTTTATTTCATTTTGATTTGCACTATTATAAAGATTTAACCCGTGATTTCTAATAGTATTACCAGCATTTTGCACCGTTCTTTTAATTGGATTTGCACTAGACATTGTTGATCCATCTGGTAAAACTGCACTTCCAAATGATTTTCCAAAAGACGCTATTCCCATACCAACATTTTTTAAAATATTATTTGATGCTTTTGATACTGCATTACTTAACCCAGTCTTTTTAGCTACATAATTTCCACCTTTTACTAAGCCTGCTCCACCTAAAATTGAACCACCAACAGCTAAGCCTGCTCCAACTGCTCCTGCTCCTTTAGCAAGTTTTCCATATCCCATTAAACTCATTAATTGTTCTCTTCCGCTATTTGCACTTACATTGCTACCAATAAATCGATTTATACTTTGACTTCCAGTTAATAGAAAAATAGCACTACCTAAATATAAAATTGACTTCATAGTCATATTTTGGAAAGTGTTATCAAAAAAATTAGTTTCATTTATTGCTCCAGCTAATATTACTGTTATATTGATTATCAACATTACTACTGCTGCTTGTAATGTTAAAGATACTAATTGTTCTATTAAAGCTCCTCTTCGTTGCTTATTACATACACTTGTTGCAAATATTATTGGTGATAACAAGAAGATAAATAAAAATTCTATTTGCCTTTTAGCAAGTAATATTGCTGAAAATACAAACGAGTATAAAAAGAACCCACCACATAAAATAGATAATATCCATTCAATATCATATTTATATTGTTTTTTATCGGCAAATAATTTATCTTCTACTACATATTTATCGTTATATTTTTCATATTTACCAAACGAACCATTAGTTATATCTTCCTTATAATTTTCATTTTTAAATTCTTCACTATCTTTATAGTCAGAACTAAATTCTATATAGTTCATAAGTAATGCTGTTCCTAATGTTTCATTTGTATTATTTGTTATTATTCCACTAACATAACCAGATAATTGAATTGCAAATGTTGATATTTGAACAAAAAGAAATGTAGATATTAAAACTAATATTCCACATTTTACAGTTTCCGTTACTATTTGATTTATTGTCGGCCCCTCATCAGGTTCTATTATTTTTTTAGCAAACTGCCAAGTTACAAACAAGCCAAATACTGTTAAAGATATTACAATTATTGCTGAATATATATTAGAAAATAAGGAATTGTCAGCTAGTGTTCCTATTATATCTAAATCATTTATTTTTACTATAATATTATATATAGTATCAATTAGATTATATATTAAACTAACAATTCCCCATCCTATATTTCTTAAAAAATCTACTGCCATTTGTATCATAACAATACCTCTTATTTAAATAAATCAATTATGATATTTACTAATGATAATGCTAAAATTATACCTGCTATTCCTAACAATGTTTGAATAATTCGTTGCTTTATTCGAGGCTTTTGTTCTACGTCAACAACTGCATACATAACAAACCCAACTAATAACGATACTCCCGCTAAAGCTATTCCAACTCTTAAAACCCAAGAAGTTAATGTACTAATAACATTTAAAATTGAATCTACTGTGTATGTTCCTCCCTCTAGTTTTTCTATTCCATTTGCCATAATTAAAAAATACTTCATATTTCAACCCCCTTATCACAAAATTTTTTCTAATGTTTTTTTATTTCTTAATAGTTCATGTTTATAATTGTTTTTTATAATAAACTGATTTATTTCTTCTTCAGTTTTTACAACTTCATTAATTTTTACATAATCTTCCTCTTTAGAATTATAAAATGTATTGTTGTTATCATCACTTTTAAAGAAAAAAGTCATTGGTGCTAGTCTATTACACTTTGAATGATATATTGCAAAGAAACCTGTATTCTTTTCTAAGAATTTTTTGTTTTCATAAGTTTCAGTTTCTACTATAAATCCCTCTACCTTATAAGTTTCTTTTGTAAAATCACAGTATGCTTCACCCCTAACATATTCTTTAATTTTGCTTACTTTAAATTTTAAATCTCTGTCTAATAAATCATTCCCCCAAACAAAAAAATCATTTGTCATATTATTTAATAACATATCTAATTTTTCATTTGTTTTAGCTTGATCAATTTCTTCTTTACATTCATAATACCAACTCAATTTTTGTATTTCCTTATCTTCTTCTTGTAAAACCTCATCTACATACATTAAATCCAATAATACTATTTCATTAGTTTCATAAAAATTTTTATCAACACAGTAAAGAGTATTTGGATCTTTATAACTCAAGAAAACATATTCTTTATTATTTTTAGTTTTAAATATTTGCCCCTTTTTTAGTTCTAACATAATTCTTCCTCTTTAATTCTTTCATATAATTGATATAAATCTACATCTTTATAAATTATTTTATAAGTTGAATCATATTCTTTTGATATTTCTTTTATTTTTTCTTCATTGCTTAAATCAAAAAATGCCTCATCATATACAACTTTTGAAAACAAAGTTTCCATTATTATTCTTAAGTTATTTTTATCAGAAAAGTCTAATAACATTTTTTCTTTCCAACCACATTTTAGATCTTCAAAATGATTTACTTTATTATTTTTTATTGCAAATTCTTTAAAATCTAAATAATCATCAGGATATTTATTTCCTATTACCAATTTTTCATTAGTTATTAAACAACCATAGCGATCTATTAAAACATTATTTTCTATTGTTACTATATCGTTCCAACTTTCTTTACTATGCCGTAAATCATAACAAAATACTCCTAATTTCTCTAATTCGTATTTTTCTATTTTATTTTTATAATCAGTAATAAAATATAACACTATTCACCTACATATCTACTTCTTTTTCAGTATTAGAATTTTCTTTAGTATTAGATTTTTCAAATTTTACAATTTCATAAGGTCTTAATTGAAAAGCTGTTTTATTTTCTTTTTGATATGTTTGCAATTTACCAATTATATGAAAATAATCACCTTTTTGGTAACCATCTTCTTGAAATTGCTTTAAAAATTTATCCTCTAAATATATTGAATAATAACTTGCTTTTCCTGTTCTACTATTTTGAACTATATTTACATAGCAAAAATCCTTTCCTTGAGTATTTTTTTTAATATCGCTAATAGAAGCAATATTTCCACCTATCTCAATACTATTTTTATATTTCTCCATTTTTCATTCCCCCTATCATAAATTTATAAAGTAAAAAGGCCTACTTTTTAGTAGAACCTTTTACTTTGTTTTTCTTTTTATTTCTAATATCAGATATAATAACTAAGACAGCTCCTACTGTTATTAGTCCAGTAGTTACTAATCTACTATAATCGTGAACACCAGTTTGTGGTAAGTGCGTATTTACTAAACCAACTTCAACATCTTTTCCATCTTCTATAATTGAAAAATATATTACTTCGTCATTTAAAACATAATTTTCAAGTGTTTCAAGTTCTTTAATATAAAATTCACCATATTCAAGATTTTCAATTTTTACTTGGCCATGTTCATCAGTAACATACTCACCTAGTAAAGTTCCGTCTTTATAATAAACAGCAATTTTTACTCCCTTTAATGGTATTCCACTATCATCAGTCTTAGTAAAAATTAAATTACCAGATATAACTTTATCTTTCATTGTAGCTTTAATAATCTCACCATCTTCTTTTATACTAAAATACATTTTTTCTGGATTTAAAGCGTAAGGAATTGGTGCATTTTTTTCTAAAATATAATAGTCGCCATATGGAATTTCATCTATTACAATTTTACCTTCTTCATTAGTTTTTCCTGTATATATTACTTCATCAGTTTTTGCGTTATGAATTTCTATTTCTGTATTTGATATTGGTTCATCAGTAGAAAAATCTTCTTTTGTGAACTCTAAACCGCCTGTAATTTTTTTGTTTTTCATAACACTTTTGACAATTTCACCATCAATTTTTATTTCAAAATATACTGGTTCATCACTTAATAAGTAAGATTCAGGACTTTTCTTTTCAATTATCTTATAACTTCCATATTCAAGATTTTCAACTAAAATTTTGCCATTCTCATCAGTTGTTCCTTTATAAACTAATTCATTAGTTTCTACATTGTAAATTTCTATTTCAGCATTTGGTAAAGTTTCACCTGTTTTTAAATCTTCTTTTGTAAATTCCAAACCTCCTGTAATTTTTCGATCAGTCATAACAGCCTTATAAATTTGACCATCTTCAGTAATCTCAAAATAGATAGGTTCTTCATTTATTACATAAGAATTAGGTGCAACTTTTTCAACAATTCTATAACGACCATATTCTAAAGCCTTTACCACAAGTTTGCCACTTTCATCTGTAACACCTTTAAATACTAATTCATTAGTATCAGCATTATAAATTTCAATTTCTGCTCCTGGTAAACCCTCACCAGTTGCAATATCTTCCTTAGTAAATTCTAAATCACCCTCATATTTTTTATTAGTCATTTTTGCTTTTACTATTTCATTATTTTCTTTAATTTCAAAATATAATTTTTCTTCATTTTTACGATAACCTGTTTTTGGTTCACGTTCTAAAATATAGAACTTTCCTTTAAATAAGTTTTCTACAACTATTTTGCCCTCACTATCCGTTACTCCAGAAAAAATTAATTCATCATTTTCAGTATAAATGTCAATAGCTACTCCTTCAATAGCCTCACCACTAGTTAAATCTGTTTTAGTAAACACTAGTTTTCCTTTTTTCAAATAATTCTTATTTGTAAAAGATTTGGAAATAATAGGAGTATATTGATCTTGATACTCTAAGTCTATTTCATAAACACTTTCATCTAGTATAAAATTATCAAGTGTTTTTAATTCTTTTAAAGTATAATGACCTAATTTAAGATTTTCTATTCTTATATATCCATTACCATCAGTAACATATTCTTTTATTAAATTACCTTTTTCATCAAATAATCCAAAAGTTACATTTGGTAATGGTGCTTCAGTATAAGTAAAATTACCATCTTTAATTTCTACTTTTTCACCAATTTTATAAAGCTCAACTAAACCTTTTACTTCTTGATTAGCAAACTCTAAATCAAGTATATCTTCTTCTAATGTTTCATCATAAACAATTTTAGAATTTTCATTAATTTCAAACTCTAAACCATTTGCATTCCATACATACCCTTGAATTGGTTGATCAACTTCTTCTAATCTATATCTACCTGGATATAATATATCTAAAGTAATGAACTCACCATTTTCATCTGTTTCAAACTCACAATAAGTTGTAACATCTGGATATGTTCCTTTTTGACACACATACTTATTATTTGTAATATCAAATATTTTAAATCTTATTCCACTTATAGGAACAGCGTTTCCCTCCGTGTCAATTTTCTGTACTCTAATTTTAGCTGAATATGGTTCATTTAGTAATGTGATATATTCATTTTCTTTACTTTTTTCAGTTACAGAAAAATCTATATCTCTTGTTAATTTATAACCACTCATACCCTTTGTTTGACGAACAATATAATCATCAAATGGAAGTTTTACACTTGCTGTAGCTGATTCATCTATTGTTAATGTTGCAACTACACTTTTTGTTGTTTTACTAATAATATCAAACTTTGCTCCAACTTCAGCATTTACTCCATTTTCTGTTAAATAAGTTTTATTGATATGTAGGTATGTTGTATAAACTTCATCTTTTGATATTATACTAATAACACCATCTGCATTTTCTTTTGTTACTGATACCCGATAAGTAGATGGATCTAAACGATAACCTTTTGGGCTAGTAATTTCTTTTACAGTGTAATCATTAAGTAATAATATTCTATCAGTTTCACCAACACAGTTATCACCAATAGTTACTTTAGTTACAAGTTTTCCAGTATTATCATAAACTCCATATACTGCTCCAACTAATTTTGCTTTGCCTTGTGGACTACAAGAATTAGTATCTTTATCTAATTTTTGGATTTTAATTTTTCCTAAATAGATTTTATTATAGAATGTTTTAGTTATGGTTAAACCATCTTTAGTAATACTAAAATCTTCACGTTTAGAATCTAATTCATAATTCTTTCCTGCTTTTGTTTCAATTAAATAGTAGTCGCCTAATAATAAATCAGTAGCCTCTGCTTCACAATTATTATCAATAACTAATTTTTGAACAAAAGTTCCGTCTTTCTTATATAAAGCAAACTCCGTTCCTGTTAGACTTCCTAAATTAGTTGGATTACACTTTCCAGTGTCTTTATCAAGTTTTTTAATTTTAACTTTTCCTAAGTACATCTTATCATATACAGTTAAAACAACTTCTGGTTTTTGGGAAGTTATATCAAAATAATGTTTTTCAGGATCAATCTCATAATTTTTTCCAGCTTTTGATTCTTGAACATAATAACGAGCAATCTCTAAATTACTTGCACTTGCCGTGCAATCTGGCCCTATTGTTAAATCTTTAACAAAAGTTCCATCTTCTTTATATAATTTATAAACAGCTCCAACTAATGAACCACCATTTTGAGCTTTACAAGTTTTATTATCAGCATCATACTTTCTTAAAGTTAATTCGCCTCCACTAATTGTTCCACTAATTGATGATGTTACTGAATCAATATTTCCTGTTAATATTTGATTTTGATAGTAATCAGAAATATAGTAAATTGTTGGTCTATCATAGGCCTCACTCTTTTTTTCTAAATTAACTTGATAATTTCCAATACCAGTTGGAGTTATAGTTAATTTATTACCATTTATTGTTGCATTACAGTTAGTACAACTATTAACTTTAAAATTTGCTAAAACATTATTGCTATCAGTTAAAACTTTAGATTGTCCTAAAGTTAAATTTGAAGTAGTCCCATTAAAGCTAGGTTTCTTATTATGTTCTTCAACCAATCTTTTAATTTCTTTTCTTTCAGCTGAAATATCATATCTTGCACCTGAATCATTATAGGTATAATATCCCTCTGGTGAATTTGTTACAGCCTCCCATATCATTGCTTGTGTTGCTAGACGATAATCGTTTGTTTGATGTCCAGGATACCACCAACCATAATATGAAATTTGAACTACTTTGTCTTTTAATGATGAACTTAAACGTGTATCATCCCAATTCCAAGATTCACGATACTCATATCCATAATTTGTTTCTACGTGTGGTTCAACACAAAAAGTAGGTGCATTATCTACATAAAAAAACGAAGCCTGATCTACCTCGTTTGAACCGTCTTGCCAATGATATGATACGTCCATCTCATAATACATTTTCAACGTTGCCGCTTGAGCTTTATCTATAATAAATAAACTACCGAGTAGCAACGCTATTAAATAAAATACTTTTCTCTTCATTTTTTTCCCCCTTACTATTTTTTTAACTATGAATCACTACATCTCTTAAAGGTGTAGAATAAATACCCAGCATTTGATGATAATTATTAATTTTTTCATACAGATAATCCAAATGCTTAATTAATAGTTGATATCGTTCTAATGAAATATCTAATCCTGCTAAAGTTCTAAAATATTCAGCATTAGAAATATTAAGTTTTGCCGTTCGTTGATTAATTAATTTTTTAAAATCATCAGATACTGAAAATTT
>CANQVR010000046.1 GCA_947627375.1 uncultured Bacilli bacterium
CAAAAAATTTAATAGAAAGGAATTAATTAATCTTATAAAAATATAACTCATTTCTATAAGATTAATTATACAAGGATAAATTATGAATGAGAAAAATAAAGATAAGATGATTTGGGCTTTACTTATAGTAGTTATTTTATTAGTTGTATCTCTTATTGTGATTACAGTAATAAGAGATGATGATTTAAATGAGGAAAGAAAAGAAAATAATCCTAGTACTTCTCTTAATAGTACTACTAATAATACTAATACAAATGATAGTAATACTATTTCTAGTGATGAAGCATTACAAAAGGTATTAGATGATATTAAACTTAGTAAGAGTGATTTATATGATTTAGATATCGAACGTGATTATAAGTATGATACTGATGTTTATGAGATTAGTTTTAAGTTTGATGGTTATGAATATGAATATTATATTAATATAAAAGATGGTTCTATTGTTCATTCTTTTAAAGAAAGAGATTAATTAAAGAAAGACTTGTTAAGCCTTTCTTTTTTCTATATAATAAATTTGGTGATGTAGATGAGGTATATGACGAAGTATAATTCTCCTATTGGAAAGTTAACTTTAGTTAGTGAAGGGGAATATTTAGTAGGGCTATTTATTGAAAATCAAAAATATTATATGGAAAATATCGGTACTGTTGTCTCTTTTGAAAATAAAGTTTTAAAAGAGACTAAAGTTTGGTTAGATAAATATTTTAAAGGAGAAAATCCAAAAATAAATATTTTATTAAAACCTGAAGGTAGTCCTTTTAGACAATTAGTGTGGAAATATCTTTTAGATATTCCTTATGCTACGACGACAACTTATAAAGAATTGGCTTTAAAAGTCGCTAAAGAATTAAATAAAGATTTCATGTCTTCACAAGCTATTGGAGGAGCAGTTAGTCATAATCCTATCTCGATTATTATCCCATGTCATAGAGTAATTGGTAGTAATAATACTTTAGTAGGTTATGCTGCGGGTAAAGATATAAAAGAAAAACTTTTAGAGTTAGAAAAAAAGACTCTTTAAAGATTAAAATATTTTCTAAAATATTACTTATTATGTTATAATTATATTAGAGTAAAGAGGTGAAATTATGTTAAAGATATGGAAAAATGATAGTAAGAATACTAATTTAGAAGAAAAAGAAAATTTTGTTGTAAACTCTTGGATAGAACTTACTGAACCGACGATTAAAGAAATAGATACAGTAGTAGAAAAAACTGGTGTCGATCGTGATTTGATTGTTAAGATGTTAGATGATGAGGAGCTACCTCGTGTTGAAGTAAGTGATAATGCCACCCTTGTTGCAATAGATACTCCATATTTAAAAGCAAAAAACAACAAACATGAATATAAAACATATCCACTTGGAATAATAATCGCTAAAAGTAATTATATTATTACAGTATCTCCTAAAAAAAATAGAGTATTAAGTGGATTTAAGAAAAATAAAATAAAAGATTTTCGCACAGCTAAAAAAACGAGATTTTTAATTCAAATATTTTTAGAGACTGCCTTTTTCTATCTTAAAGATTTATCAGAAGTAAATGATGATATCAGAAGAAAAGAAAAAGTCTTAAAAAAGTCTACTGAAAATAAAGATCTAATTGACCTGTTAGATATAGAAAAGACTTTAGTATATTTCATTACTTCGTTAAAAGCAAATGAAAAAGTGTTAGAAAAAATTTCTAAAAGAACAATTATTACTTTATATGATAGTGATTTAGATTTATTAGAAGATGCGATGATTGAAAATCAACAAGCAATTGAGATGAGTGGTATCTATAAAGATATTTTATCTTCAGTAGAAAGTACTTATGAAACTATAGTTTCTAATAATCTAAATATCATTATGAAGTTTCTAGCGGGTATTACTATTGTCATGTCTATTCCTACCATTATTTCATCTTTTTTAGGAATGAACGTACCACTTGGTAGTTTAGGTACAGGCGAATATTCTTTTATGTTAATAGTAATTTATTCTTGTCTTGTCTCTTTACTGGTAGCTTGGTTACTTAAAATTAAAAATATGCTTTAAAGAACAATTAGTTCTTTTTTTCTTACAATTTTGTAATGTTTAAGACATTTTCTTTATGTTATAATAAATTTAAAGGTGATAGTGTGAAAAAGATTATGATTGTCGAAGATGATAACGTTATTTGTTTAGAACTTAAACAATTACTTAGTAATAATGGTTATGATGTCGTTATTTTAGAAGACTTTAAAGATGCTTGTCATAACGTTTTAAAAGAAGAGGCTGATCTAGTTTTATTGGATATTAATATTCCTTATTTAAACGGGGAATTATTACTTAAAAATTTAAGAGAAAAATCTAATGTTCCCGTTATTATGGTTACAAGTTGTGATAATGAATTAGACGAGGCTTTATCGATTATGAATGGGGCCGATGATTATATTACTAAACCTTATAATCTCAATATTTTACTATTAAGAATTAAAGCTGTTTTACGTAGAAGTGAAAAAATAAGTAATGTGATTAATTATAAAGATTTAAAAATTAATCTTAGTAAAGGTATTATCCAAAAAGAAGAAATGACAGTCATTCTTACTAAAAATGAAATGATTATTTTCTCTTTTTTACTTAATAATCGCAATAGAATAGTGACAAGAGATGAGATTATGACTGATCTATGGGATAATGATGAATTTATTAATGATAATGCTTTAACTGTTAATATTAGTAGATTGAGAACTAAACTTAAAAGTTTAGGTTATGAAAATATTATTACGACAAAGAAAGGATATGGTTATATTTTATTATGAAATTAAGTAAATATCTAAAAGAAAAATTATCTACTGTTTTAATATTTTTTCTAAATATAATTTTACTATTATTAATATTTTTTGCTTTTAAATTAGATATATCATTAATAATAGTAGTTATATTTTTACTTTTAATTTCTCTAACTTTTATTTTAGTAATTGACTATTTAAAGAAGAGATCTTTTTATAATGAATTATTTTCTAATATAGAAAATCTCGATAAAAGTTATTTAGTTTTAGAAATGATAAACAGACCTGATTTTTATGAAGGAGAACTTTTATATGATGCTTTATATGATATTAATAAATCTATGAATGAAAATGTTAAAAAAATAAATACTCAATTATTAGATTTTAAAGAGTATATAGAAATGTGGATTCATGAAGTTAAGATTCCATTATCGACTCTTGCACTTTTAGAGAAAAATAATAAAGATAAATTTAATAGTCAAATGAAAAAACAATTAAAAAGAATAGAAGATTATACGGAACAAGTACTTTATTATGTTAGAAGTGAAAATGCTTGTAAAGATTATTTAATAAAAGAAGTAGAATTAGCTAAAGTTATTAAAAATATAGGTCTTAAAAATATGGATGATTTACTTTTAGAAAAAGTTGAATTTCTAGTAGAAGATGTTAATTATAAAGTTTTAACTGATTCTAAATGGTTAGAATTTATATTAGGACAAATTATAAATAATAGTATTAAATATAAAAAAGAAAATAATTCTTATATTAAAATAAAAGCAATCGATAAAAAAGAGTTTACTAAACTCGTAATAGAAGATAATGGTATAGGGATACCTAAAAGAGATTTAAAAAAAGTATTTGATAAATCTTTTACAGGAGATAACGGAAGAAAAAGAGCAAAGTCTACGGGGATGGGACTTTTTATTGCGAAGAGTTTATGTGAAAAATTAGGACATAAAATAAGAATAGATTCACTTGCTCAAAAGTTTACGAGAGTAGAGATTATCTTTTATAAGAATGATTATTATAAATTTTAATATTTCAAAATTGTAAGAAATTGTAATTTTAAAAACACGACAAGATATAGTATTTACGCTATGATGTAGGTGAAAGGAGAAAATTATGGAAGAAATTTTAAAAGTTGTGAAAATAGAAAAATACTATGGAAGTCGGACATCTTTAACTAAAGCTATCGATGATTTGTCGTTTGAAGTAGAACGTGGTGAATTTAGTGCTATTATGGGTGCGAGTGGTAGTGGTAAGACGACACTTTTAAATTGTATTTCGACAATCGATAAAGTAACTAGTGGTCATATTTATGTAAATGGAAAAGATATTACTAAATTAAAAGGGGAAGAGTTAAATAAATTCAGAAGGGAAGAGTTAGGTTTTATCTTTCAAGATTTTAATCTTTTAGATACTTTGACTGCTAAAGAAAATATTGCTCTTGCTTTATCTATTCAAAATGTAAAACCTAAAGAGATAGAAAAGAAAGTAAAAGAAATATCAGCTTCTTTAAATATTAAAGATATTTTAGATAAGTATCCTTACCAACTTTCTGGTGGTCAAAAACAAAGAGTTGCTAGTGCTAGAGCAGTTATTACTAATCCTAAAATTGTCTTAGCGGATGAACCTACAGGAGCTTTAGATTCTAAATCTGCTAAAATGTTACTTGAAAGGTTTAAATATTTAAATGAAAAGTTAAATGCAACAATCTTAATGGTAACTCATGATGCTTTTACGGCATCATTTACTAAGAGAGTAATATTTATAAAAGATGGTAAATTATTTAAAGAATTAGAAAGAGGAGAAGATAGTAGAAGTGAGTTCTTTAACAAAATAATAGATGTTGTAACTTTACTTGGAGGAGATATGAACGATGCTTTATAAACTAGCTTTCAAAAATATCAAAAAAAGTATTAAAGATTATGCTATCTATTTTTTTACTCTTATTTTAGGAGTTTCTATATTCTATGTTTTTAATGCTTTAGAAAGTCAAACTGTCTTAATGAAAGTATCTTCTTATACTGCAGAGTTAATTAAACTTATGATGATGTTACTTTCTAGTGTCAGTATATTTGTCTCTTTTATTTTAGGATTTTTAATTATCTATGCTTCTAGATTTTTGATGAAAAGAAGAAATAAAGAATTTGCAATTTATCTAACTTTAGGTATGAGTAAAAGAAAGATTTCTCTAATCTTATTTTTTGAAACTTTATTAATTGGAATTATATCTTTATTTGTAGGAATTATTTTTGGGGTTATATTATCTCAATTTATGAGTATTTTGGTTTCAAATATGTTTGAGGCAGATCTTACTAAATTTAGATTTGTATTTTCTGTATCTGCTTTTGGTAAAACAATTATTTATTTTAGTATTATGTATTTAATAGTAATAATCTTTAATACGTTTAGTATTAGTAAATGTAAGTTAATTGATTTATTTAATATTTCTAAAAAAGCAGAAAAAGTAAAACTTAAAAGACCTATTATTTGTATGATAGTTTTTGTTATTTCTATTATAATACTTGCAAGAGCGTATTATATTGTTACGGTTGACTTTTTATCTTTAAATGATGTTAAAGATATTATAAAACCAATTATTATGGGAGTTGTCGCAACATTTCTTATTTTTTGGTCATTATCGGGTTTATTACTTAAAATGGTAAAAAGTCTAAAGAAAGTTTATTATAAAAATTTAAATAGTTTTACTTTAAGAGAATTTTCAAGCAAAATAAATACGACCGTATTTTCTATTACTATTATATGTTTAATGTTATTTATAACAATTTGTTTACTTTCATCTTGCCTTACAATAAAAAATTCTATGAATGCTAATTTGATTAAATTAACTCCTGCTGATATAGAGATTTCTACTTTATTAAACATGGAAAACAATTATGATAAGTTTAGAAAATATGGTTATAATGATGCTCAAATTATAAATTCTAAATTAAATGTTATCGATAAATTTAAAAAATTTAATTTTGATATAACTTCATATTTAAAAGATTATATCGAAGTTAATTTATATTCGACTGATAAATTAACTATGAATGATACTTTAGGTTCTAAATTAGATGTGGTTAAGAAAAGTTATCCGTTTTTAAAATATGATACTTATGAACAAGTCATGAAAATAAGTGATTATAATAAAGTTGCAACAATGTATAATCTTAAAACATATAGTCTTTATGATAATCAATATATGGTTATTGCGGATTTTGATTCGATGGTTAAAATAAGAAATATTCCTTTAAAGAATAAAGAAAATATTAATGTTTTTGGACATGTTTTAAAACCTAAATATAAAACTTGTCAAGATGGATTTTTAGATATGTCTTCTCAACATATTAATGTAGGAATATTTTTAGTTCCTGATAATGTTGTCGATGATAACTATTTATATGAAAACTTTTTGATTGGTAATTATAAAACTAAAAATAAAGAAGAAATAAGAAAAATTGAAGATAATATTAAAAATTTAGAAAATAATGAATTAAAAAATACTTATTTATTACCAAGTTCTAATACGAAACTTGATATTAAAGAAACAACAGTTGGTCTTTCGGCAATGGTAACTTTTATTGGACTTTATCTTGGAATAATCTTTTTAATTAGTAGTGCTGCGATGCTTGGATTAAAAGAATTATCTGAAAGTAGCGATAATAAAGAAAAGTTTAGTGTTTTAAGAAAAATAGGAGCAACAGAGAAAATGATCGATAAAACATTATTTAATCAAATTGCTATATTCTTCTTATTACCTTTAATACTTGCGGTTATACATTCTATATTCGGTATTACTTTTGCTGTTAAAATACTTGAGGTATTCGGTAAAGATGAATTACTTATATCAATTATTATGACTTTTATATTTATAATATTTATCTATGGAGGATATTTCTTAATAACTTACTATTCTAGTAAGAATATTATTAAAAAAAGATGATAAATTATTTTAAAGCTATAAAAGTAGCAGTATTAATATTTTTAGTTATTCAAATATTTTTGTTATTTCCATTATTAAAATATTTAAAATATAAATATAAACATATTAGTATCTACAAAGTAATTATTATATACTCATTTATTTTATATCTTTTAATACTTTATTTTCTTATTATATATCCATTACCTAATATAGATAATATTAAATATAATAAAATGATGGTTAGACTTATACCTTTATCTTTTATAAAAGATTTTATAAGAGATAATCCTTTAATTTTAAATAATCCTAATACATATATAAAAGCTCTTATGGATCCATCATTTTATATAGTATTATTTAATATATTAATGATGATACCTCTTGGAATTTATTTAAGATATTATTTTAATTGTAACTTTAAAAAGACTACTATGATTACCTTTTTAATCTCTTTATTTTTTGAATTAACTCAACTTAGTGGACTTTATTTTATTTATCCATATCCTTATAGAGTATTTGATGTCGATGATTTAATATTGAATACTTTAGGAGGTGTTATTGGCTATTTTATATAGGAAATAAGTAACATTTGCTGGTTACTTATTTTTATGTTATGATATGATTAGATAAGTTATAAAGGAGAATATTTATGGATACATATGATATTTTAATTGTTGGAGCAGGACCTGCAGGACTTACCAGTGCCCTTTATGCCCTTAGAGCGAATAAAAAAGTATTGGTACTTGAAGCTTTGACTTATGGAGGACAAATTATAAATGCTTCTAAAATAGAAAATTATCCAGCTATAGAAGAAATTTCTGGAGTAGAGTTTGCTGAAAAGTTATATAAACAAGTTTTAAGATTAGGTGGAGAAGTTAGGATTGAGACAGTAACACATATTGCGAAAAATAAAGTTGTTACTACTAATAAGAATAAATATAAAGCTAAAAGCATTATTATTGCTACCGGTTGTAAAAATAAAAGATTGAATATCGAAAATGAAGAAAAATTACTTGGACGAGGGATTTCTTATTGTGCAACTTGTGATGGAAACTTTTTTAAAGGTAAGACTGTAGCTGTAAATGGGGGAGGTAATACTGCTTTAGAAGATGCAATCTATTTAGCTGATATTGCTAAGAAAGTATATTTAATTCATAGAAGAGATGAATTTCGTGGAGAAGAAATGTTAGCTTCAGCTGTAAAAGAAAAAGATAATATCGAATGTATATTAAATTCTACTATTGTAAAAATAAATGGTGATGATAAATTAGAAAGTATTACGATAAAGGATAAGAATAATCAAGAAGATATAATTTCTGTCGATGGACTTTTCATTGCTATTGGACAAGTTCCTAATAATCAGGCTTTTTTAAATGTTTTAGATACTAATGATTATGGTTATATCGTATCTATTGATGGAGTTCATACTAAAACAGCAGGTATTTATGTTGCAGGAGATGCAAGAGAAAAAGACTTGCGGCAACTAACTACCGCCGTAAGTGATGGGAGTATTGCGGCTGTTACAGCAATTAAAGAAATGAAGAAATAAAACTATTTCCAAATAAATTTATTTATGTTATAATAACATTGTCTTTTAAAAGACTTTGTTTGGTCCGTTGGTGAAAGGGTTAACACGTATGCCTCTCAAGCATATATGTACGGGTTCAAATCCCGTACGGACTACCAATTAGAAAATTAAAGTGACTTGTATGTCGCTTTTTTTGTTTGTTTATGCAGATTTAAAAAACATTAGTATTGATTAGTATAAAATGACGTATACCACACGTATACCACAAAATCTATTTTAAATTACCATACGGACTACCATTAATAAAATTAAAGCGACTTTAAAGTTGCTTTTTTATGTACTAAAATAATCATAATATAAAAGTAATTTATTTTGACAAAATAAGGAAAAAATGATATAATATGTGCTCATGAGGGGGAAATAGTTATGAATTTACCATGTTCACTTGATTTTGAAGATATCATTAACTCTTCTAATATCACTATTGCAGATTTACATAATGTTCGTGAAATAGTTGTAAAAAAAATAAAAAGTCAAAAAAAATGTGCCAATAATGACAACTATAAATTTGTTAATGGTATTGAAATGAAAGTAACAAAAACTAGATAATATTTTTTAGTTTTATATCATCTTTTAGATGATATTTTTCTTTTTATGATAGAAATTTTTACTGCTTTATGATATCCTAATAATAGGAGGGATAATGATGGAGGTTATAACAGTTGTTACTGGAGCAATCGAAGAAAATTGTTACATCTTAAAAAAAGATAATACTTGTTTAGTTATCGATCCAGGAGATGACTTTTTAAAGATAAAAAAAGAAATAGGAGATACGAAAGTTTTAGGTGTTTTAGTTACTCATTCTCATTTTGATCATGTAGGAGCACTTAGAAACTTTCTTAATAAAAGAAGTGTTAAAGTATTTAAAAAAAGTAATTTACAAGAAAAAGAATATGAGCTGGGTAGTTTTAAATTTGAAGTTATTTTAACACCAGGACATTCTTCTGATTCAGTGACATTTTATTTTAAAGAGGATAACATGATGTTTGTCGGAGACTTTATTTTTAAAGATAGTATTGGTAGATGCGATTTACCAACAGGTGATGAACATGCTATGCAAAGAAGTCTTGATAATATTAAAAAATATAATCCTGATATTATTTTATATCCAGGACATGGTCCAGCAACAACATTAAAAGAAGAACTTAAAAATAATATTTATTTGAAGTAAAGAGGTGGTTAGATGTATATTGATTTAGTTGTATTTGTTGTATTACTTGTAGTTGTAATTATGTTCTTTAAGAGATTTTCTTCTTTTGTATTTTTCATTGCAATAGTAGATATTTTACTTAGAATTTTAACATTTGTTAAAAATAATATCGGTCTTCCCGATGTGTCAGCACTTATTGGAAAATATATTCCTGAAAGTGTTCTTGCCATTATCGATAAATATTCAGACGGGATATTTTATATTATTTTGGCATGGGCTTATGTCATTATCATGGCAATCTTTCTAAGTTATATCATAAAAATATTTTGGAAGAAGAAAAAGATATAAAAAGGAGTTTCAGGGTGAACTAGTCAATAAAAAGTAGACACAAAAAGAGAATTTATAAGAATCCCAATTCGGTTCTATACTGGATTGGGGT
>CANQVR010000047.1 GCA_947627375.1 uncultured Bacilli bacterium
AGATAAATGCTGCATATGTTACTCCTATTATTACTAATATTAATGACATTGTTAAGACTATACTTATTATCTTTTTACTTTTGTTTTCCATTACTAATTACCTACCTTTGATATTTTTACTATAGTTACATTATAACACATTTTGCTCAAATGTCACGAAGAAAATTAAATATAACCGAAATTTGTTAGATAATTTTCTTATAGATGAGGTAAATTATGGAAAGATTTAGATTAGAAGATTTAAGAGATGAAAAAAACTTATTAAGAAAAGATGTTGCGAGAGAAATTGGAGTTGTAGAATCAGTTTATTCTGAATGGGAAAATAGAAAACTAGCTATACCTACTAGAAGAATATATCAATTTGCTAATTTCTATGAAGTTAATATTGATTATATGTTGGGATTAACTGATACAAGAAAACATATTAAAACTGATAAAGAAATTGATATTGATTTAGTATCTTCTAGAATTAAAGAAATTAGAAAATCTCTCAAAATGACTATGAGAGACTTAGCTAATGTCTTTAATACTACATCTTCTGCGATAAGTAATTATGAAAATAGTAAGTTTTTAATACTTGGTTCTTTCTTAATAGAACTTGCTAGGATAAGTAATTATTCTATTGATTGGATATTAGGTAGATCTAATGAAAAATATATTAAATAAAAATATCACATTTATATGTGTGATATTTTTTTTATTAATTTTTTAGGTTTTTTACTTCTATTTATAATCGCTGCTTTTCTTTTATAATAATTATGTACTTTATTATTTTTTATATTTTTCTTTTCTTTGTTTTCTTTAGCGATTACTTTTTCTTTATTTAATTTTATTTCTTCGATAGCAAGATCATATATTAAATCGTCCATATTTAAATCTTTACATTGTTCTTTCATTTTTTGTTCTTCTTTAATTAGTCTATTTACTTTCTTCTCATTTTTCATTTCAGAATTAGTAATTCCTGAAAGAGAAATACTAGAAGAACTTATTAAAATACTCATAACACTTAATACATCATTTATAATTGTAGTAGAATTTATTATCGTATAAAATCCACCTAACATACTTCCAATACTTAAAGTTAGACCAAATATTATATTTTCAGGAGACATAATTCTAGATAAAGTATTAGTTTCTTTTTCTAATTTTATAGTATTATATTTACTAATTTTATTTAAATCTTTAGTACCTTTTTCTTTATTAAAATTATTTTTTATAGAAATAGAATCATTTCCTTTTAATATTTTTAAAGATTTATCTAATACTTTATTTCTAGATACTAGTTTTTCTTTTTCTATTAATTTATTTAATTTTTCTTTTTCTAGTTTTTCTCTTGTACTAGGTCTTTGAAATAATTTATATTTTTCTTTTGATTTATTAATTTTATTTATTATTTTCTCAGTAGTAATAGTAATTCCTACTGATATTAAGGAAATAAGAGGAGTTAAGATAAATGTTGGGAGAAGTGTTGGCATAAGTAAGAAACTTCCAAGCATAAAGCCTGCTCCTGTTAGTAAAGAGAAGTTTATAGCTTTTTTATTATAGTTATATAAGTTTATTTGTTTGTTTAATTCTTCTATTTTTATAGAGTTTTTTCCGTACTCATTTAAGATTTCTTTTTTGATTATTTCTGCGCGTACTACTTTTAAATCTTCTTTTATCATCTAAACCACCTCGATAAGATTTATAATCTATTATACAAAATATAAATATTTAGTCAAGAAAAAACGCAATTTAACTTGCGTTTTAGAAATGGCCACCGCCACCTCCACCTCCGAAGGATCCTCCTCCACCTACTGCTCCGCCACCAAAGCCAGAACCACTTGAGGAGATACTGTTGGCGACATTACTCGAGATAGAGTTAGTATAGGTTTGATGAATACCACTACTGATACTTCTCGTTAAAGAATGATGAAGGAACATGTGATCATAATATCCTAAGTAATAAAAATCAGGATAAGTACTTTCAGTTATATTCATTTGATCAAATCTTGTTTTCATATCTTTTTGTAGTTTATCAGCACAACCTAAAACTGTGGCATAGACTAAATATTTTTCCCAAACTATTATTTCAGGTAATTCTTTTTCATCCATATTACCAAAGTCTAACATGAATTTCTTTAAAGCCATCCATTTTTTATAATGTAATACTCCTTTAGGAGTCATATATTTTAAAGAACAAACGTAGATAATACCAATTATACCAACTACGGCACTGATATAGCCAAGTATAAAACTAGATTCTATAATAGCACATATAAATGTTAGAAAAACTCCAATGATACCTAGAAGACATTCAAATAAACAGACAAATGGCATAGATGTATAGAATTGTTCTTGTTCAGCTTCTTGAGTAACAGTACTTTTCCATTTATTATAAGCCATTAAGAATTTATGTCCACCATCATAACGAGATCCAAATTCTTTTATTTGTTTTAAAGTTACTTTATCTTTAGTACCTATTATATTAAATAAAATATTAACAACTTGTTTTTCAGATTCAGTTAAGCTATCACATTTATCAGGAATCATCGTTAAAGTATAATTATCTTTTTCACCTTCTAATGTTTCAGTAGTAATAGCACGTTTATTTATAATATTTAATATAGAAGCACTTAAGCCATCATCAGATACTTTCTTATAAATTAAATATTCTACTATTTCAGGTCCATAGTCTGCGGGAAAGTCTCTTAAATAATCGTGATTAAAATCACATTTTTCACGTATCTTTTTATCTTTTAAGACTATAGCCATTACGCCAATAAACATAACATACCAAATTAGTACAAGATATTTTACTGTATTTTGAATAATCTTTGCTTTTTCTCTTTGTTTATTAGCAGCATCAGCTGCTTTTTGTTCTACTTCTAGAATATTTTCTTTACCATTTATATTACTATATTTATTTGCTTGGGGTATTAATGTTTTTGAAAACATCATTCTAAATGATACCGCATTATTTTTAGGTAAGTTATGATAAGTTATTTTTGCTTGTTTATCATTTATTCTTTTTATTACTCCATCTAATGGTCCATGTAACCATACACGCATATTTTTATCTTCTTTTGGTAGATTTAACAAGACGATTAACTCTTCTATATTATCTTCGTAATTTTCTCCTAAAATATTCCACGCAACTTCGGCAATATCATTATGGACAACAGCTACATTATCATAAGTATATTCTAAAAAGAAAGCTCTATTATTGTCTGATGAATTATATATTTTTAGATCTATTCCATCTTCTCTTGCACTTTTTAGATAAACTTTATCATTATTGATATCACTATAAATTTCTTCAAAAGTATCTTCTATTGTCATATTTTTAATAGCATCACTTTTTAAATTAAGTTTAGCATCTCCTACGATTAAATTAGAAATGCTAAAAGCATTATAAATATCACTACCATCAAAGTCTTCTTTAGAACCAGTAAAGGTTTGAGCATTATTATTTTTATATCTTAAACTTCTATATCTTCCATTAAAATTAGGTTTTAAAACAGCATATTCTTTTACTTTTAAAGAACCATTCTCTAAGATATCTATATTCATATAAAGTTTTTCAGTTTCTCCTTCTCTTAGAGCAGAAACTTTAGATGGTATTAAGAAAATACTAATTATAGTTAAATACAATATTAATTTTTTCATAAATATTCTCCTTGTAAAAAAACTTGCCTCAAGCAAGTTTTATTCAAATGATACTTTAGGTGTATTTTTCTCTTCTTCTGCTATTTTAAAGAATGTTTCTTTTTCAAAATGAGCCATACTTGCGACAATGTTTGATGGAATAGTTTCCACTTTATTATTGTATTTTAAGACTGTATCATTATAAAATTGTCTCATCGTACTAATTTTATCTTCACAATCTTTTAGGTCATTTTGAAGTGATAAAAAGTTTTCGTTAGCACGAAGTTCAGGATAATTTTCTGAAAGCATCATCAATTTAGATAAGCATTTTGTAAGTTCTCCACTAGCTTCCATTTCTTTTTGTGGTGTATCAGCACTGACAAATGTATTACGTGCTTTAATAACATCTTCTAAAGTTTGTTTTTCATGTTTAGCATAACCTTTAACAGTTTCTACTAAATTAGGGATTAAATCTGCTCTTCGTTTTAATTGGACATCAACTTGAGCCCATTGGTCTTTTACTCTATTTCTAAGATTTATTAAAGAATTATATGTAGTAATATACCAACCAACTAAAAGAACAATTATAACAACTATAACAATAACTACAATTAACCAAACTGGCATTTTGATTCCTCCTTTACTATTTTTATTATACTATAATTTTAATAATTTTAATATATTTTTGTATATTTTTTCTTAAAAACTCCACAATATTTTTAGGAGGATAAATTATGGATATAAATATTAGAGAACATATAATTAATAACTTTAAGGGAGATGACTATAATAGTTTAAAAAACGCAATAGAAGAATCTATTCGTGAACAAGATGAAGTTACTCTTCCTGGTATGGGAGTATTTTTTGAAATAGTTTGGAAAGAAGCTGATCAAGAATTACAAAATAAAATTCTTGAACTTATTAAACAAAGAGTTGAAAGAGGCGCTGAAAAATAGCGTCTCTTTATATTTTATCTTCACTATTTGTATATATATTAATATACTTTATTTTTAGAGAATAATGTTTTTTTATTTCTCTTTTTAGTTTGTTTTCTAAATTTATTAATCGTCTTAACGATATATTATTATCAAATGCTACTTGTAGTTGCATTTGATAATAGGATCCATATTTTATTAATTCAAATTTATAATCTTTAATATATTTATATTTCTCTAGAAATTTATTTACTTTAGCAAGTTCTTCTTTATCGGTTTCTACTTCTCCAATTAAGGAAAGACTGTTAGATAAAATTATCTTTATCGCAGTTTTTAAAACGAAAAGACCAATAATAATAGATCCTGCCATATCGGCGTATTTTAAAATAGGAAAAGATTTTTCAAATTGTAAAAGGATAGTAATTATTCCTACTAATAAAGTTGAAGCTAGATCTGTTTGTGATTCTTTAACTGAGGTGATGAGTAGTTCACTATTGATATCACGTCCTACTTTATGCATTATCGATATGGCGATGTATTTCAAGATAAAAGTTAGACCAATAAACCAAAGTATTTCTAATGGTGGAGTGAAAGACTTTTTACCAAAACTATTTATGATAATGAATATTCCAAGTAAAAATAGAATTGTTCCGACAAATAGATTAGTTAAATATTCTATTTTACCAAAGCCAAATGGGTGATATTTAGTGGGTCTCTTTTTAGCTAATTTAGAACCTATCATACAGATAATATCAGTAATAAAATCAGACATAGTATGTAGCCCATCAGCAAAAAGAGAAGTCATATCGTAGATAATTCCAACTATTATTTTACTAATTGCAATTACGATATTATTAATCATACTATAAATAAGTGTTTTTGTTTCTTTATTCATGGGTATCACATCCTCCTCAATCATTTTAACACAAATTAGGAAAAGTAAAAAGATGTCTTAAACATCTTATACAGTCATTAAATCATTTTCTTTTAATTTTACTTCGTCATCTATTTCTTTGTTAAATTTATTAACTAAATCTTGGATTTGTTTTTCAATTCCTTTAGCTTCATCTTCGGAAATATCTTCTCTTTTTACTTTTTCAAGTCCTTCATGACGAATATTTCTAATTGATATTTTACTTTCTTCACCAATAGATTTTACTTGTTTTATTAACTCGCGACGTCTATCTTCTGTAAGCGGTGGAATCACTATTCTAATAGATTCTCCATCGTTATTAGGAGTATATCCTAAGTTAGATTCAAAGATTGCCTTTTCGATATCTTTAAGACAAGTTTTATCAAATGGTTTAATACATAGTTGTGTTGCTTCAGGTACTGATATAGTGGCGATACTCTTAAGTAATGTAGGATTACCATAATAATCAACTACTACCCTATCTAAGCTCGATGGATTAGCACGCCCTGCTCTAACTGTTTTTAATTTGTCTTTTAAAGCTTCGATAGTCTTTTCCATTTTAGTTTTAGTATTTTGTAAAATTTCTGAATTCATAATTCACGCTCCTCGTATAATATATTTTACTATAAAATTAGATTTTTATAAAGAAAAAGTTTAAGTTTATTTTACTAAACTCAAACTTTCAAATATATAATTAGATGTATCTTCATTATAAGTAAATATATATTTATATTGATTTACTTTTTTATAATCTCTATCAATTAAGAAAGTTTCTTTTGTCATATCTTCTAATTCATCATCGACTTCTCCATTAGCATCGACTTTTTTATAAACTTTATTATTTTCATTATCGATAAAAGCGACAGCTTCATAAATTTCTATTTGATCTTCACTTTTGATAGCTTTTACTATAGTAGATTCTAAACTGATATTACTATTTGTATCACATTTTGTACTGCTTGTTTTATATTCGCTAGCTTCAGCATCATAAGTGTATTTAGGACAAGTTCCAAAGTCTTCTTCAGGTACGATAAATGATGTATGTTCTCCAAAAATAGTAAATAAAGCATTTTGAAGTTCGTCTTTTGTTAGGCTATCTGTCTTTCCTGTTGTCTGTCTTTTTGCTTCATTGATCATTAAGTAATTTACATATTCAGAATCGATATCATCTGCTTGAAGTTTTTTTGCCGAATATAGTTTTAACTCTTCCGTAGGAGTCGTTGCGTTATGAAGTCTATTTCTTAATGAAGATATTAGATAATTATCATCTGTTATGGTTTCACTAGTTTCTTTTTTAGGTGTTTTTTCTTTAACTATTTCTTTTTTAGCAAATGGATTATCAAAACAAATTAAATAATAAGATGCTGCACCTCCACCGATTATAATTCCTAAAATAATAGCTAAAATTATTTTTAAAAATGGATGTTTTTTCTTTGGTTTGTTTGGTTGAGGTCCAAACTCCATTGCCATTGTATTACTCATATCGTTATTCATATTATTATTCATATTATCACTCCTATCATATACAATATATATTATATATTTTTTTTTCTTAAAATTCAATCTTTTTTTAAAACAAAAAAGAGAGTTTAATTACTCTCTAAAATATTTATATATCTTTCTTTTATTTTTTCTTTATCATTAGTATTTAAATCATCTTTAGTATCTAATTGATGAAAGATATCTTCACCGAATGATTCTACTTTTCCATTATTTAAAATATAAATACTAGGAATTTTAATTGTTTTTAAATCTTCTATATTATCTTCTTGTTCATTTAATAATTTTACTAATTCCTTATATTGTTTTTTATTTTCTCTTTTTAAAGTTGTAGGATCATAATAGTAAATAGTTTCAATATCAGTTTCTTTTGTTAATTCTATCAAATAGTTGGAAACATTTCTAGAAGTTTCATCATTACTATTTCCAAAATAGATAATACCACTTCCATTTGTTAATAGTTTTTCTATTTTTTCATAAGATAGATATTCAAAAGGATTTTCATGACTGACACCATACTCCATTGCAAATTTTTCTTCATCAGTAACTTCGTTTGTCTTTTTAACCGAACATCCTGTCATTAATATTAAACATATAATTAAAATACTAACTACTTTTTTCATACTTTTACCTCTATTTTATCCATTTATTTGATTCATTACTTCGCTTGCGAAATCTTCTTCTTTCTTTTCGATTCCTTCACCTACGGCAAAACGTACCATTTTCTCGATTGTTCCACCGCTTTTTTTAACGTAATCTTTAACAGATAAACTAGAATCTTTAACAAATGCTTGGTCTTCTAAGCATACTTCTTTATAAAATTTATTAAGTCTTCCACTGACCATTTTTTCTGCTATATCCTCAGGTTTTCCTTCTCCTAAGACTTGTTCTTTAATGATTTTTTCTTCGTGTGCAACTACTGCTTCATCTAATTCTTCACGATTTCTAGCAAGTGGTGCCATGGCTGCAACTTGCATTGCGACATCTTTAGCAACTTCAACAGGTGTATTTTTACATACGACAAGTGCTCCAATTTTACCACCTAAATGTAGATAAGTTCCGAATACTTCATCATCATTTTTTTCAATGGTAATAAAACGTCTAAAGTTTATTTTTTCTCCAATTTTAGCTGTTAGAGCAACTATCTTATCACTCAATGATTCTCCATCTATTACTAAATTATTGGCTTCTTCGATAGTTTTAACATCGCTTTCTAAAATAGCTTCAGCAATAGCGTTAACTGAACTTGTAAATTCTTCGTTTTTAGCAACGAAATCAGTTTCAGAGTTAACTTCTATCATAACTGCTTTATTTTCTTTTTCTTTGATTACACAAAGTCCTTCAGCAGCAACTCTTCCTTCTTTTTTAGCTGCTTTAGAAATTCCTTTTTCACGTAACCAATCTATTGCTTTATCACTGTTTCCATCACATTCTTGTAAAGCTTTTTTACAATCAAGCATTCCTGCCCCTGTTTTTTCTCTTAATTCTTTTACATCTTTTGCGCTAAACATAATTATTCTCCTTTTTTATTTTTTCCTCTATACTATATTATATAATAAATTTAAAAATTATCAATAATAAAAGTTGGATAACACCCAACTCTTATTGTAAAGCTTCGATTATTTCAGCTTTTTTCATAGCAGAATATCCTTTAACGCCTTTTTCTTTAGCCATTTCTTTCAACTCTACTAATGTTTTTTTACTAAGATCTTCTGTTTCTTTAGGTGTTTTGGTCTTTTCTTTTTTTATTTCTTTTTCTTCTTTAACTTCTTCCTTTATTGGTTCTTTTTTAGGTTCTGGTTTTTTAGTTTCATCTTTTTTGATAAATTCTTTTTTATTATGTTTTGATTCTTTTCTTGCATTCTTTTTAGAATCTTTTAATTTATCATCATCACTTACGTAATCGATTACTTCTTTACCATTTACTTCAGCAATAGAGTTTGCTAGAGCTCCAATAATTAATTTTACGGAACGAACAGCGTCATCGTTTGCTGGGATAACATAATCAACCATATCAGGATCGCAGTTAGTATCGACAATTCCAAAGACAGGAATATGTAAAATACGAGCTTCTTTAATAGCTATTTCTTCTTTACGTGGATCTACTATAACCATTGCTTGAGGAATTTTCTTCATGTCACGTATACCACGTAAATTACGATTTAATTTTTCATATTCTTTTTTAATTCCCATAACTTCTTTTTTAGGAAGAAGATCAAATGTTCCGTTTTCTTCCATTTTTTCGATTTCTTCCATACGTCTTACTCGACCACGAATAGTTTTAAAGTTAGTTAAAGTTCCACCTAGCCATCTTTCGTTGACAAAATATTGTTCAGTACGTGTAGCAGCTTCTTCGACAGCTTCTTGCGCTTGTTTTTTAGTTCCTACAAATAAGAACTTTCCTCCTGCTTCAGCGATTTCTTTCATCTTATTATAACTTTCTGTAATCTTAGCAGAAGTTTTTTGTAAATCGATAATATAAATATCATCTCTTGTAGTATAAATATATGGTTTCATTTTTGGATTCCATCTTCTTTTTTGATGTCCAAAATGAACTCCAGCTTCTAATAAATAATTCATTGA
>CANQVR010000048.1 GCA_947627375.1 uncultured Bacilli bacterium
TAATAAAGATATCTTTATTATTGAATAGAATATTCAATAATCCATTTTTTTTGTTTTTCATTTCAACCTTTCCTCCCTTTTTTTCGCTTTATATACGAAATTATGCACTATTTTATACCTTTTTTCAAAAAAGTCAAGAAAAATTTTATTTTTTCTTGCATTAAATCCTCATTATCCTTAAAATATAATAATATGAGGTATTAATTATGTATGTTATTCAAAAAAATTTAAATAGAATTAAAAATGGTGATTTTACTTTCTTTTTAGATCCAAAAGAGCAAAGACAGTTAAAATCTAAATTAAAGAAAGATGAATATAAAATATTTTATTCATATATTGATAGTGAAAAAAATATTTTTTATGTCGATAAACTACCTGATGTTACATTATATGAAATAAAGGTTAAAGTGCCAGTAAGACATCAAGATGTTTTAGGTAGTATCTTTTCTTTAGGAATTTCTAAAGAAGCTTTTGGAGATGTTTTAAAAATAGATGATAAATATTATGTATATATACTTACTTCTTTTCGAAATTATTTTGAAAGTAATTTTTTAAGAATTAAAAATAGTCGTCTCGAACTTAAAGAACTTCCTTTAGATACTTTTAAAAATTATGAAAGAAGTTATGAAGAAATAGAATTCATTTCTTCTAGTGAAAGAATTGATACAGTAATAGCTAATCTTATTCATACGGGAAGGAAATATATAAAGGGAATGCAAAAAAATAAAGAAATCATTCTTAATTATGATTTCTTAAAAGATATTTCTTATAAATTAAAACCTGGAGATATCTTTAGTATTAAAAAAGTTGGAAAATTTAAATATATTGGTATTTTAAAAAATACTAAAAGTGGTAAAGTTATTGTAAAAGTTCTTAAATATATTTAAATCAAAAAGCGCTTCGTTTGAAGTGCTTTTCCTTATTTATTATTTACTTTTATTTTACGTAATGTTTTAACAGTGAAACCACTTAAAATACAAATTACTGCTAGTAAATAAAGAATATAAAATACTTTATTGGTAATTTCTTTCAAACCAGTATTTGGAACTTTTACTTTACTTGGGTATTTCTTAGCTGAGTTGTTATTATCATTGTTATTAACTTGATCTTTGTTTGGTTCAATAGGTGTTGGTTCAGGTTTATATTCAAATACTGCTTCGATTGTTGAATTATTATTAAATGGTGTTGTATCGATAGCAATTACAGAGCCATCTTCTGCTAAGAATTTAGAGAACTTAAAGCTATGTTTTCCTTCTTGTTCTAGTTGTTTTTCTCTTTCTCTTAATTTATTATTTAACTCATCTAATTTTTCTTGTGGTAAATCTCTAATTGTTTTACCTTCTTCTAATTCAACTTTATATAATTCCTCTTTTTCTCCATCTTTATTTGTATATTCAATAATTAGTTCAATATTATATTTAGGAATTACTGTAATATCACTTGTAAGAACAGTATCATCTTTTAATTCTACTTCTTCACCTTTTTTATTAATATATACAAATCTTGAGAAAGATATTTTTCCTTCTGGTATATTTTCTCTTAAAGCTTTTATATCTTCATCAGCATCTTGAACATCTCCAAAAGTTTGGAATGACTCTAATGGATAATCATGTCCATTAATAGAAACGTTAATATTATAGATAGCTTTTAAGGTAGTATGCTTATTAAGTGGTGTACTATCATCTACTGTATTTCCTTTTTCATCTACAAAGCGATTAAAGTTGTCAAGTTTTTGATATCCTACTGCACTTAATAAAGTTCCTTCTTCTACTGTATTTTCATAAGTTTCTTCTCCAAGTATTTTTATATCTACTACGTATTTAGCTGTTAATTTAGTATCATCTGTAATTGGCGTTTTATCAACAATTACATCTGCTCCGTTTTCATCTACAAATTTTGTAAATCTCTTTTCTTCTGTGTCAGTATATTTTTCTATTACTTTTTTACCATCTGGAGTAGCATTTTCTAATGTAAGTCCTTCTTCTACATCAAATGGTGTTTCGTCTCCAATAGTAACTGACTTATAATATTTAACTATTATTTCAGTATCTTCAACAACTTCAGTGTCTTCTTTATACTCTTTTCCATTAGCATCTACAAATCTTGAAAATTTTCCAGCTTCTTTTATAGCATTTAATTTACCTTGATCTCCATTAGTTAAGTTTTGTCCTTCATCAATAGTAATGGTATCTTTTGTAACATTTCCAACATCTTTGATAGTGACTGTAACACTATATTTAATAATAAGTGTTGTATTTTCACTAAATGTTTCAGATTCTGCTACTGTTTTGCTATCTTTACTATCTCTAAATTCTTTAAAGGTCTTTTTACTAACATTAGTCTTTAAATCATTAAGTTTTGTTGCTTCTGCTCCTTTTGCATTTTCTAATGCTTCTCCTTCTTTTAGATAAATTGTATCAAGTAAATCTCCTTTGTAATTATTGATTTTTATAGCTATTTTATAAATTGGTGTAATGGTCATATTATCATTTATTGCGGTTTCATCAGGGTTGATTTCTTCACTCTTTCCATCTTTTGTATTTTCAAAATGATCGAAAGTTTTATTGCCACTTTTATCTTTAATGTCTTCTAATGCTTGTTTAATTTCTTCACTGCTATTTAAAGTTTTACCTTCTTCTAATTTATAAGTTTCTTCACCTATTGTTACTTCTACAGCAAACACAGGTGTTAAAACTGTATTTTTAGTAAAGGTATATTTCTTATCATCTTCTTTAATTATAGTGTGGTCTTCATCATCGGCAATAAAGTGTAATAATTTTCTATTGTCTTTTTTGATTGCTGTTTTATAATCCTCTTCGTTAGAGTTTTTTACATCGGCAATAGTACTTCCAGATTCAACTGTAAAGTCTTTATCACCTTCTAATCCAGCAATAGTTACTTTAATATTATATTTTGCAGTTACTGTAGTATCTTTAGTAATGTTAGTACTAGTTGTAAAATCTTCACCATTAGCAACATATCCTGTAAAGTTATATTTATCATTAGTAACTCTTGTCTTTAATGTATCAAGTGCAGCTTCTATTTGTGTTTTTTGATCTTCTAAATCATTTATTGATTTATTTTCTGGTAAATTTTCAAATTTACCAATAACATCATCACCATATTTTATAGTTAATGTTACTGTATAAACTGGTGTAATAGTAATATTATCATTAATAGGATCGTCTTCATCTATTGGAGTTTTACCACCATATACATAACCACTTAATTTCTTTTCATCACTTTCAAAAGCTTTTAAAGCATTTAAAGCATCTTGATTAGTATTAAGTGATTTACCTTCTTCTATATAGTAAGGTTTATCTTTAATTGTTACTGTAACATTAAAGATTGCGATTAAAGTCATATTTTTCTCAATTGGTGTATCTTCAGTAATTATTTCATTTCTATCTGCTTCATTATAGAATTTTTTAGCAAATTGTCTTTCATCTTTTGTAGTAACATTATTATAATCTTCATTTGTACCTTCACTAACATCAGGAATATCTTTTAAATTTTCATTTGAATTTATTTCAAAGTCATGTTGTTTACCATCTGCTCCTTTGATGGTTATTTTTACATTGTATTTTGCTTTAACGGTTGTTTTCTTATTAATTGTTGTTTTTTCTTTTGTGAAATCATCTCCGTTTTCATCTACATAGCCTAAGAAATTATATCCATCAGTCTTTGTTTGGGTTTTTAATTCTTCAAGTTTTGTATCAACATTAGGATCTTCTAAATCATTAAGGGTCTTTCCTTCAGGCACTTTAAATGTTGTTCCATTAATATCTACATCATATGTATATTTTGCTTTTAAAGTAACATTATCATCAATTTGAGTTTTTTCAGGATCAATTGTATCATTTTTTCCACTTTCTATGTTTTCAAAATGATCAAAATTCTTTCCTTCAGTAGTTTTATCTTTAACTTCTTCTAATGCAGCTGCAATTTCTCCACTACTATTTAATGTATTTCCTTCTTCTAAAAGATATCCATCATTATCTTTTCCTTCAATTTTTACTTTGACGCTAAAGATTGGTCTAATAGTAATATCTCCATTAATTTGACTTTCTTCTTCGAAAGTTTCCTCATTGTCTTCATCATCTATAGAAACCCATCTTGAGAAAGTTCTTTCTTCTTTTGTTTTTAATTCTTCTAATTTTGTTGCATCTTCGCCCTCAAGGTCGCTTAGTTTTTTTCCTTCATCGATAACAAAAGTATGTCCTGTTTCTTGGTCTTTATCTGTTACAACACTTACTGAAACATGATAAATAGGTGTTATCGTTAAGTTGTCGTTAATCTTTGTTTCTTGTACTTTTGCTAGTGGAACTTCATCTTTTTGGCCTAAATCATCAGTATGTTGATAAACAAATCTATCTAAACTTTTGTTTTTTACATTATTTCTGAATCCTTCAAGTATAGTTTGTCCTTCACCTGTTAAATCATCTAAAGTTAAACCTTCTTCTAACGGAAATTGTTGTCCACCGATTGTTAAGGTAACATTATATTTTGCAGTAAGTTTTAAATTTTTTAATATTGCACTATCTTCATCAAAAGTACTTTCATCTGCATTAACAACATATCTAGAGAAAGTACGTTTGTCTTTTACTTTTGTTGCATCTAAATCATTTTTATTTGTAGCATCACTTAATTTCTGCCCAGCAAATATTTCAAATTCTTTATCTCCGGCAGCTGAAGTAATAGTAATTTTTACATGTACTTTAGGTACTATTGTAATATCTTCATAAATCTTAGTTGTATTTTTATTTATTACATGTCCATGACTATCAGCTAAATTATCATCACGTGCTGGATCAAATGTTCCTTCATCAGCTGGTACTTTTCCTTGAAGTTGTGTCATATATCCATCAAATTTGTCTTTTTCACCACCACTTAATTGTGATAAAGTAGTATTTTCATCCATCAAGAAAGTTCCTATTGTTTCTTCTTGATATTTTACAGTAACCTCTACTTGATAAATTGGAGTTATTGTTTTATCTTCTGAAATTTCTTCGCTAGTAGTAATTTCTTTTTGATCTTGATCTACAAATCTTCCAAATCTTTTAGCAGGATTTTTTACTGCAGTTAAAGCATCGTTTATTTCTTTATCTTTTTCGATAGCAGTATTTTCTTCTAAAAGATATTCTTGTGGTTCAAGGTCATCTGCATCCTTTTTAATTATGATTTTGACACCATACTTAGGTGTTAAATTAATATTTTCAAGTATTTCTTCATCAAATCCAAATGTGTCAGTTTCTTTTCCAGTTATGGCAAATCTTTTTAGTTTTTTACCATCCTTTTCAAAAGCATTATCATATTCTGGTCTACCCTTCAAAGCACTTAATTTAGTTCCAACTGGGATATCTTTTATAACTTGTTCACCAATAGTTACTGTAACATTATGAATAGCAACGATTGTAGATGTAGCATTTATTGGTTTTGTTAGCATTTCTCCTTCTGCTACTTCTTCACCACTAATACCATCGCTTAAATAATACCCTGAGAATGTACCTTTAGCATCTTCTACATTTTGTTTTAATTTAGCAAGTTTTTCTTTAGCAGTTGCTAATTTTCCTGGATCTAAGTCATTTAGACTTTGTCCTTTTTCTAATGTGAATTCTTCACCATCTATAGTTACTTTTACTAATTCTACTATATTAGGATATAAATCCATATTTTCTTCAACATTACTTTTCTCTGGAAATTCCTCTGTAAATTCTTGAGTTTTAAACCATCCTTTGAATTTATGATTTTCTTCTCCTAGAGTTTCCATATCTTGAGTTTTAACTCTCAATAAATCATCTGTAATTTGTTCATTTTTATTATATGGTTTGATTGTTAAATTTCCAGCATAATCAAATATACCTACAACAGCATAAGCTTCATTTGTATTATATTTATGCTCAACAGTCTTGATGTCATCACTTCCGTAAGTTACATCTTTTTCAATATATATTTGATTATCTTCACTGTTGCTTGTACCAAAATCAAACAATACACTCTTCTCTATTTTAGTTTGATCGATAAGTTGACTGCTTCCTTTAATATTAATTTTTACATTTGAACTTGCATTTTCATCAAAAGAAATTAATTTTGTTGGCTTAGTTGCAGAAGAAGGCATTTCCTGTCCTTTTAAAATACTATTAGTTAAATTAATAGTTAAATCTTTTTGATTATTTATAGAAATAACTTCTTCATGGTCTTTTACAAGTGAAAGACGTCCTTCTAGAGTTGAATCTTCTACATTAATTTTATTACCAGTTGCTTGCTCTTCTGCTGCAATTTCTATAGCGTTTTGTGCTGATAATGTACTTTGATTTTTTACATTTAATGTAGTGTTTGCAGATAATAATCTAACAGCCTCAAAAGAGCCATTAAGACTTACATTATCCAAATTTATTTCTGAACCAGCAGCTTCTTTTTCAATTTGCATTTGAATATCACGTTCATCATAATCGCTATCTCCACCACGATATATTTGATTTATATTGATATTCTTTAAATTCAAATTAACTTTACCTTTAACCTGAAGATAAAGGTGTCTTCCTGGTTTTTGATACATAGATGAACTATATCCATCAATAGTTATATCAGGTGCACTACCATCTTCTTTTTTGTCAAAGATAAAAGCAACATCAACTATAGATCTTTCTTTATTACCAACAATTGTAAGATCTTTATTAATTGTTACAGCTTTACCTTTATATGTACCATTTTCAAGTATTAACTTACTACCTGAAGCCGCACTTTCTACTGCTTCTTCTAAAGTATTTTCTCCTGACGGTACGAAAACAACAGGAGCTTCTTCAGCAAAAGCATTTGGCACTATAAATGTTGCAAGAACACCCATTATAGCAGCAAGTAATATTCCTCCCTTTATTTTTAATCCTTTCATATTTCACTCCTCCTTAAAGATAAAAAACGGCATAAAAACCATTTAATTTATATACTTATATTTTAACATCTGTCATTTTACCAGTCAATATAATTTTAGTTAACTTTTATTATTTTAATTTACCATCATACATGTCTTTAAACATACCCTCTTTTTTTATTAAATCTTTATATTTTCCAGTTTGAATAATTTTTCCTTTAGAAAACACTAAGATATTATCTGAATTTTTTAACGTCGTTAATCTATGAGCAATAGATAAGACTGTAACATTTTCTTCTTTTAATTTCTCTATTGCTTTTTGAATATATTTCTCAGTAGTATTATCAAGTGCAGAAGTTGCCTCATCTAAAATTAAAATAGATGGTTTTCTTAAAAATATTCTAGCAATCGCAATTCTTTGTTTTTGTCCTCCTGATAAATTACTTCCTCCTTCTGATATTTTAGTATTATATTTTTTAGGAAGTGTTTCAATAAAATCATCTATATAAGCTTTACGACAAGCTTCTTTTATTTCTTTTAAAGATACTTTTCTAGAAAGACCATAACAAATATTTTCTTTTATAGAACCAGTTATTAAAAATGGATTTTGGGGTACTAGAGCTACTATTTGGGAAATATCTTTTCTTGTTAAATTATTAATATTTTCTCCATTAAGATATACATTCCCTTTTGCTTCTTCTAATTTTGTAATAACTTTTATTAAAGAAGATTTTCCACAACCCGAAGGTCCTGCGATACCGATAAACTCTCCTCTTTTAATATTTATATTTAAATTATTAATAATATATTTATCAGAACTAGTATATTTGAATTTCAAATTGTTAATAGAAATAATATTTTCTTTTGAATCTATTTTATTTTTAGTAATAGCTATTTGATATGAAAAGTCTTTTGGTAAATCTAATATTTTAAAATATTCTTCGGAAAGTACAGCACTCTCTGATAATTCATCAAAGATTCTATGAAGTTCTCTAAGTGGTGTTGTAAGTTCTATGAAACATAAATAAGCAGTCAAAACTGTACCGATACTTATTAAATTCTCACCTGCTAGATATGCTGAGACACCAATAACTAAAACTGTAAATACAGCTTCGTTAATAAATTTTAGGCAATCATAAAAAGCCATTGCTTTATGATGTTTCATTTCTTTTTGTCTTAAGTATTCGGATTTATCATCAAATCTTTTTACTTCGCTTACACTATTATCTACAACACGTATTACTTCGATACCATTAATAAGTTCTACAGCAGTACCATCCATATTAGCTTTTTCTTCCATTAGTTCTACTCTAATACCTTTTTGAGTAGAAATTTGTCTTAAGACTATGATAACTCCAAATGGTATTACTAAAAGCATTAGTAAAGAAAGGAAAAATGGGAGTTTAGAAAAGATGATAATAACTGCCGCAATACCATTAAAGATAGCTGGCGCTAGATCCATAAACATTAACTTTAATAGTTTTACTGTACCATCTAAACTTCTATTTAATCTACCATGAATATTTCCAGTCATATTATTTCTAAAATAATCAAGCGGAGCATGTAAAATTGAATCGATAGCTTTAGTACGCGCTAGACGTTCAAATCTTGTCGAAGTATCTTCTACTAGTAGTCTTCTAATTACTTTTATTATTTCATTACTAATTGTAATAATTAAAATAAAACTTAAAAAAGGAATCACTTTAGTAAATGATAAGTTTTCTATAGTTAAAATATTATCAGTTAAATTTCCAATAGCAAGAGGAAGTAATTGTGTAAGTATAGCGGAAATGATCATGATAAATATTATTAAAACAAAGTTTGTTTTTTGTCTTTTACTCAACATTTTATATATTCTTTTATATATTGTTTTCATAAGTACCTCTTTACCTCTTTTCTTTACCAACTATATTATATCAAAAAGAAAATAATTAGTAAAAATTTAGTTTGCTTTTTATGTTAAGTATTTATTTTATAATAAATATAAAACAAAAAGTGATTTAAAACATATTGATTATTCTAAGTCACTTATCTTTTAATATAAATAAATTTCGATAAAATCTATTTTGAAGATGTCCTAAAGAAACAATATTAACCATTGATTTTTTTCTTTTTTTAGAAATTTTTAGTTGTACTTATTTTACTGTTAAAATAGTAAAAGCATCTGATTTCAACTTTTGTTGATTTCAGATGCTATCCTAATAAGGGATTGCATTTGATTATCCCAATCAAATGTATCCTTTCTTTATTTTATGCAAGTTTCCTTGACATATTCATAATAACATAAAAACGACTTTTTGGCAAGTCATCTTTTGTTATACTCGAATTTTTTGAGTTTCCTATCAATCTAGTAACCAGCAGAAGTTAAATTTTATTAATAAAAAATAGATTTTGTGGTATACGTGTGGTATACGTAAGTTTATTTTGTCTACTACTAATTTTTTTCAATTGTTGTATAGCAACAAAAAAGTGATTTTTCAATCACTTTTATTTCTTAACTGGTGGCTCCAGCGGGAATCGAACCAGCGACACAGGGATTTTCAGTCCCTTGCTCTACCGACTGAGCTATGAAG
>CANQVR010000049.1 GCA_947627375.1 uncultured Bacilli bacterium
TCTTTTGTTCCTTCTTTTGAATAGATAAATGCTGCATATGTTACTCCTATTATTACTAATATTAATGACATTGTTAATACTATACTTATTATCTTTTTACTTTTGTTTTCTTTCATACTTATCTCCTACCTTCGTATACCCTTATCCTACTAAAAAAAAAAAAAAAAAACGTCAATCTTTTTTTGACATTTTTCTTAACTTTTACAAATAAAAAAAAGAAAAGACATTTTATCTTTTCTTAGTTAATTTTTTAGTTTCTTTTTTCAAATGATTTAATATATTTTCTTTATGACAGATATTTCTAAGCTCTTCAGTTGCAATATAACTACCATTATCGAATAAGAAATAACCTGAAGTTATAGCGCGACCTTTTTCATCAAAATCAGTTCCACGTCCTATGTCAAAACGTTTATGAACATAATGTGATAAATTCTCTCCATTATATTCGCGGAATTCTTTATATTTACCATCAATTCCTACATAAGCAAAACCAAAAGCTGTAGATGATCCAGTTAATCTATTTAATGTTCTACGATTATCATATACTCTAGATAAAGGAATCTTTCCTTTACTAAAATTACTTACTTCTTGATAACCAATACGATTAAAATCATTAATAGCCTCATCATAAGGAATCATTTCTTCATCGATGCTTAATAAATCAAATTCTTTATTTAACCAAGTAGCTTTTCCATCACGTGCGATCATTGCATAACCATATTCATTAAAATTACTCGCAATATCAAATCTATATGGCAATAAAAGATTATCCTGTTCCCTTATATATCCATATTCTCCTGTTTCTACTTGAACTACTTTATATCCGTTTATAAATTCATCTGTTGTAGCGATTACTTTATCACTATTCATTCTCTTGTTATTTTCATAATGAATTTCTACTGGATATTCTAGTTCTCTATTAATTTTATAATCATATATAATATAATTTTCATCTACTTCATCTTGAAATGTCTTTATACATGATATAGAATTAATATCATCTGTCAATAAATTAATATCTTTTTTCATTTCCTACCCTCCTGAGATAAATTTATCAAAAAACTTGATATATTCATATTATCACATTAAAATTGTTTGTCAAGTTTTTTGACTTTTTATATTTATTTATAGTATAATATGGTGCCAAGGAGAGATGGAATTTGAAAAGAAATAGAAAAAATGTATTGAAAAAAAAGTTAAAAAATATTATGAAAGATAGTTTGATGGTATGTCTATGTGGTTTTACTACTTTGTTTTTAGCCGGAGCTGCTTTAGTACCTGCTATTCCTTTGTTTTCTAAAGCGGCATATATTATATTTAGTGGAATAACTTTTGTAGGTACTGCTGTTTGTTTTGAGAGCTGTCGTAAATCTATTAATGATTATTTTTCTTCTAAGAAAAATTTTAGTATTCAAGAGAAAATAGAAGAAGAATTTCAAAAAATACGTGATGAAGATCAAAAGATTTATAATGAAAAGAAAAAGTCTTTGGAAAAAACTAAATTTATTTTAGGAGATGGTTCTAAGAAAGAGGATTATCTAAATAATAAAGAATTTTCTAATCGTAAAGAAAAAACTTATCAAAAGACATTAAAAAAATAAGTCCAAGACTTATTTTTTTTAGACTTTTACTTTGTTCTGTCTTTCTTTTATCGCACCACGTTCACATCTATTACCCCAAGAATCTATTAGTTTGTTATCTTTATAAACACAAATTATTTCACAATGGTTAGCACAACCATTACAGTCTACACCTTTTGTTTTAAACTCTACATCTTGAATTGAGAACGAGAAAGGTTTTTCTTCTTTATTTTTACGTGCGAGTATCGCAACACCTAAAGCACCCATTAAATGTGAATTAGGATCTACTATGATTCTACTTTCAGTTGCTTCTTCAAAAGCTTTAATAACACCAACATTTTTACTAACTCCACCTTGGAAGACTATCGGAGAAGCAATTCTTTTACCTTTACTAACATTATTTAAATAATTTGTTACAACTGCTTTACAAAGTCCGGCGACTATATCTTCTTTTTTATGTCCCATTTGAGCTTTATGAACTAAATCACTTTCAGCAAAAACTGTACAACGAGCAGCAATGTTAGTTGGATTTTTACTAGTTAATGCGAGTGGTCCAAAATCTTCTACTTCCATACCAAGACGTTTTGCTTGGCTAGATAAAAACGAACCTGTTCCAGCAGCACATAAAGTATTCATAGCATAATCAACTACTATTCCATCATCGACCAATATTATTTTAGAATCTTGTCCTCCTATTTCAAAGATAGTTCTAACATCAGGATAAAATGTTGTCGTCCCTACTGCATGAGCAGTTATTTCATTTTTGACAACTGTTGCATCTAAGACTACTCCAATTAATTTTCTAGCTGAACCTGTTGTTCCTACTGCGACAATCTCATATTCATCTTTTTTAAATTGTTTTTCTAAACTTTTTAAAAGTCTTTTTACAGCATTAATTGGATTACCTTCAGTCCATAAATAATCACTAGCAATTATATGATTATTTTTATCTATTATGACTCCTTTAGTAGAAATAGATCCTATATCTACTCCTAAATATGCTTTTTTCATTTGTTTTTCTCCTTTCTCATTTCGATCATATCATAGAAAGCTTCGAGTCTTGTTTCGATTCCAATTTCACTGGTTTGACTATCGAAACTAAAATATAATATTGGAATATGATAATCTTCACTAATTCTCTCAAGTATAGGCATCGCATCCATCTCAGGTGTACATCCAAATGATTTAACATGAATTATACCATCATAATTATGTTTAGCAAGCCACTCTGCTTCTTTTATCGTATCCATTCCTGTTGCACCAATATCATATTTCATATAACTTTTAACTTTTTTATTTAATCTTTTAACATTTCTAAAAAATATGGTATTAGAAATATTTAATTTACGAGTAACTACTATACCACGTTTAGCAAGCCATTTTTCAATAAAATGATTACTAAAAGGATCTAAAGCTGTATAGTATTCTCCAATGAATCCTACTTTGATAGGATTTTTTGGTTTATTTATTTTTACTTTTTTCATCATTTTTTGGTAACGTTTATTTATCTTTTTTAAACTTTTATAACTTCTAACTGTTCTAAACTCTTTAAGCATTGCTTCATATAAACTATCAAGTGTTCCCTCTTCTTCTTCAAAGCCTACATTTTCTCTAATATAGTCTTCAGTCTTATCCATGATATCTATCATTCTCATACCAATCATTAATGCTTTAGCAAGATGTTTAATGGTTAGATTAGGATTATATTGTTTCATTTTTTCATAAATTTTGGTAGGTTTAGTTATTTCACTATCACCAAAATTTATAAAAGTAAAATCATAACCTAAGTCTCTAAGTATTTGTTCATGTATTTCTCCATAGTAAGAAAGACGACATACTCCACCTGTTTGAAGTAAAGTATCGGCACCATTTTCTAAAGCTTCTATATAACAACCTAAATTATATTTAAATGGCGCACAAACAAAATCAGGACTATATTTACTTCCAATTTCTAAAGTTTTTTTAGTGATTGGAGGTGGTGTTAGATATTCACAATCCAAGATCATACTAAGTACAACTTCTATTGGTATACAGTAATTACCCATGTGAGGAAAACTAATTTTTGCTTTTTTCATGTTCTTCCTCCTTTTTTAGTTTTATTATATCAATAAAACTTTCAAGTCTAGTCTCACGTCCAGCCGTACCATCTTGAACATCTAATATTAAAGTAACCATTGCTTTTTTTATTCTTCTAACGAGCATTTCATTAACAAGTGAATCAGGTCCACATGGAAAACTACTCATAATAACGATTCCATCAACTTGATCTTTATACATTTCAATAGCTCCGACTAATTCTTTATTATATGTCCATTGAAGAGTTGGACTAAGTTTGTGTGCTTTCTTGCGAGCTTTTTCTCTATCTACTTTATCTCCATAAATTATAGTACAATCCATACTCTTTAGAAAATCAACTACTGGTTTACCAACATAATTATCATAAGTATTATAAGGATGTGAGATAAGTAATATTTTAATATTATCTTTTTTAAGTTCTTCTTTTTGGAGTTTTATTTGTTTTTTATGTTCAGCATCCATGGCTCCTTTAGCATATATATATGCCTCTAAACTTTCTTTTTTACTTTTACCTAATTCTTGTCCCATTTTTATAAAACCATCTTGTTCACTAAATCCTTCACATACATCTACGTTATAATCTAAGATTTTAAAATCTCTATCACGAAAAGTATTTTTGACAACATCATATACTGCTTGAAATCTAGTACAAACTATTTCTCTATCGCAAAATGTAGCAATTCTAGGTATTAGGATATAATCACATTTACCTATTAAAGATTCTAAATGACCAAGATATATTTTATAAGATAGACATGCTTCGTCTATAGCAAAGTTTGTTCCACGAGAAAGTATTTCTTTGGTCGTTTCTTCACTTTCTACTATTTCACAACCGAGTTTAGTAAAGAATGTTTCCCATAACGTATGATAACGATAATAAAGTAAAGCTTTAGGAATTCCAATTTTAGTCATACTATCACCCACGTTATATTTTACCACAAAAAAAGAAAAGATAGAATATTTCTATCTAATAAATTTAATTAAGATAATTTCTAAATAATTCTAATCTTTCTTTGATTTTATCTTTACCAAGAATTCTTAAGATCTCATATAAATCAGGAGATTTTGTTCTTCCTGTTACCATAACTCTTATAGCTTCACATACATCTCCGACATGGCCTTTATATTTATCAGGATTATTCTTATATTCTTTAACATTATCACTATAACCCTCAGCAAGAGAAAATTTCTTAACACGATCAAACCATTCGTCTTTAGAATCATTAATATTATATATTTCAATATATTTTTCTAATAAAGATAGATCATAGTCTTTATCACTTTCTAATTTAGAATAGTTTTCTTGTTTAAATAAAGAGTCTATTGCATAAGAAAATTCTTCTTTGACATCACTATATTTGGCAATATCTTTTCTAGGACGAGGTCCGTCTTTTTCGATATTTAAAAATTCTATCATAAGTTCTTTATTTTCTTTTAAAATTTGAGCATAATCAGGATCAAATTTTAAAGCATAGTTTAATGTTTCAGCATATATTTCAGTGGCTTTTTTACGTGAGAAATAAGTTTTGCAGATGTTTATTAGTTTTGCTTCATCGAAACTTGTTCCACCAATTGCTTGTTTTTCAAAAGTAAATTCAAAGTCTTCAATACTCTTATCTTGATTTTTTAAATACCATTCTTCAAAATTAGTGTTGGCAATTGTTGCGAGATAAAGATGAAGAGCAGCAATGGGAATACCACTTTCTTCATAAAACTTGGCACCAGCCCAGGGATCTTTTCTTTTAGAAAGTTTACGGATTGTTCCAGTTTCACTATCTTTTATAGTAATTGGTGCGATATGGGCATATTTTGGTGGAGTAAAGCCTAAAATCTCAAATAATTGTATATGTAGAGGTAAACTTGAAACCCATTCATCTCCACGGATTACATGAGTGGTATGCATTAGGTGATCATCTATAACATGCGCAAGATGATATGTAGGTGTACCATCTTTTTTTAGTATTATTGTATCTATATTATGTTCAGGAAATTTAAGTTTTCCTTTAATACAATCTTTTACCTCTATAATATTTTCAGGGTTACCAGGAGATTTAAGACAAATAACATATTCTTCGCCATTATCAAGTTTTTCTTTTATCTCATCATATGATAAATCTCTATCAGTTGCATAATGTCCATATAAGCCAATTTTAACTTTTAATATTGCTTGTTCTTCTTTTATTTCTTTAATTTCTTCTTCTGTCATAAAACAAGGATAAGCTAAATTTCTTCTAATCAAATCTTTTACGTAAGTTTGATAAATCTCAGTTCTTTCACTTTGTTTATAAGGGCCATAATCTCCTCCTATACTATATCCTTCATTAGGATTTATGGAAAAGCCTTTTAAAACACTAGTAATATTTTCAATACCACCTTCAACTGCTCGTTTTTGATCAGTATCTTCTATTCTTAAAAAGAATACTCCTTTACTTTGACGAGCATAAATCATATCACAAAAAGCAGAAAATAAATTACCTAAATGAACACTTCCAGTCGGACTTGGTCCATAACGTGTAACCATAGCATCAGCAGCTAAATTTCTTTTGGGATACATCTTTTCATAATATTCTGGTGTTTTATCAATATTTGGAAATAAAAGATCAGCGATTTTTTCGTTCATAAGTACTCCTCCTCGACTGCTTTAATATATCAAAAATATCTTCAAAAATCAAGACTTATTATTGTTGAAAAAATAATAGTTTTGTTATAAAATATACTTATTGAGATTGCCCTATAGCCAAGTGGTAAGGCAGAGCGCTCTGACCGCTTTATGCGTTAGTTCGAATCTAACTAGGGCAACCAATAAAAGATAAGTCCTTATTTGATAAGGGCTTTATTTTTTTATATTCACAGTTAATTTCATTTTCTTTTTTGACATCAAATGCCTCCTGATATATTAACATTAAAGAACTTTATTAACATTATACTATTTAAACATTTGTACGTCAATATAATTAGTTGTTTATATATTATAATGTTAGCTTAACACACTAAAAAAAGCCTACACTCGAAAGTGTAGGCAAAGAGCAATGAGGTAGGCCTCCCAGACCCTACATGTATTCTTTCGACAAAGTCTACTCTAACTTACTAACAAGTAGCAAGTGACAGTGCAAGAAGAAAATTTACACCCTCATCATTACTCAATTATAATATACAATACAATTATTTTAAATTTTGTCGAATTAAATAAAGTTGTATTGTAATTATCAATATATTTTGAGAAACATTTTATCCCAAGATATGTTACATATTATAGCACATATCTGATAAAAAGTCAATTTTATAGTATCCTATAAAATTGAAATAAACTTTATTATATTGTAATCTATTTTTCTATTTTTTTAGATAATTATTAAAGATATATAATCTTTATTCATATAAAGGATATTCATTAGTAATATCTATTACTTGTTGTTTTAGTTTAGTAAGTATTTCTTGATCATCTTTATTTTTTAAAGCTTCAGAAATTATATGACCTATTCTTTTAAAATCTTCTTCTTTTAGACCTCTCGTAGTCATCGCAGCACTTCCAAGTCTTATCCCACTTGCTTCAGCTGGACTTTCTGAGTCGTAAGGAATAGTATTTTTATTGGCTGTTATATTAATACTATCAAGTATCTCTTCGGCTTTTTTACCTGTAATATTTAAAGATTTTTTAACATCTACTAACATTAAATGATTTTCAGTATCCCCTGAGACTATTCTAAATCCTTCTTCTTTTAAAGTATCACAAAGTGCTTTAGCATTTTTTAAAACTTGTTTTTGATAAGTACTAAATTCAGGTTGAAGGGCTTCATAAAAACATTCAGCTTTTGCTCCAATAACATGCATTGAAGGTCCACCTTGAAGTCCTGGGAAAACTATTTTATCTATTTTTTTGGCGATTTCTTCATTATTAGTTAAGATTAATCCTCCACGTGGTCCACGTAAGGTTTTTTGAGTAGTTGAGGTTACTACATCGGCATAAGGTATAGGAGATGGATGTACTCCAGCGGCGATAAGTCCAGCAATATGAGCCATATCTACCATTAAGTAAGCACCAACTTGATCGGCAATTTCACGAAACTTTTTAAAATCAATAAGACGAGAATAAGCACTGTACCCTGCGATTATTAGTTTAGGTCTTTCTTTTTTGGCAAGTTCTAGTATCGCATCATAATCTAACATTTCTGTATCTTTATCAACTTTATAACTTACTATTTTGTATTCTTTACCACTAAAACTCATCGGATGTCCATGAGTTAAGTGTCCACCATGACTTAATTCAAGTCCCATTACTTTATCATCTTCATTTAGTAAAGCTTTATAAACTGCCATATTAGCACTACTTCCTGAATGAGGTTGAACATTAGCGTATTTAACATCAAAAAGTTTTTTAGCATTATCACGTGCTAGATTTTCGATCTTATCAATATACTCACAACCACCATAGTATCTTTTACCAGGATATCCTTCTGCATATTTATTAGTTAAAATACTACCTTGAAGTTTTAAAACATCCTTTGATACAAAATTTTCTGAAGCAATTAACTCGATATGACTTCTTTGTCTTTCTAATTCTTTTTCTACATACTCCTCTAATACTTTCTGCATTTAGTCCTCCCTACTTTATATTTACACTAATTTTTTCTAAACATAATCTCTTATTATAATTACCTTCTCTTTCTTTCTTTTCAATAGTTTTTTTCATAAGAAGATCTTCACTATTTGTTTCAAGAGAAATAATAGAAGATAATATTTCTATAATATCAGAACTATTTTCTATTTTAGAAGTTAAATTAGGATAATTTATAAATTTATGATAACTTTCTTCTAAATTTTTATATAACTTCTCTTTATATTTTTCTTTTTCTAAAATTACAAATTTAATATCTTCATTTTTTGCTTGTAATTTATTAGGTATATTATCTCTTACTAGTTTATTATAGATCTTGGAAACTATATATTTATCATCTTTCTTTATTACTTCATTCATTAAGGTATTAACTACTAAATCATTACTACAAATATCTTTACATGTATCTAAGCTGAAATTTTCTTTTATAATATTAATATCAATATTAGGTTTTAATTCATATATTATAAAATCATCATAAATAATATCCACATTAAAATAATTATTATATTTTTCTTTAAATTCTTGTGGATTTTCCAAACTAATATTTACTAAATCATTATTATTTTTTAATTGTTTGAAAATAATTTCCTTATATTTTTCTAGTTGTGGACTAGTAATCTTTGATATGTTATACCTTGTCTTTAATAAAATTATAGAATTGATTACCAATTCTTCAAATACTACTTTTTTCATAATATAATACTGCTCTATTATGCATAATCCTTTCTTTATAGTGTGTTACTTTTAATTATACCTTCATTTAGCATAAAAAGAAAGTCTGTATAGACTTTCTTTACACAAATTTACAATAAAATTAAAGATAATTTATTTTTATAATGGTAGCGAGAGGGGGGGTCGAACCCTCGACCTTTCGGGTATGAACCGAACGCTCTAGCCAACTGAGCTATCTCGCCAAATTAACAAGCAAATTAATTATATCAAATTTACTTGTAATTTACAACATTTATATTCTATTTTTTTACTAAATGTTAAATAAAAATTTAAGTTCCACTTTAATATATATAAGTAGATGTTACTTTTTAACACAAAATATTATATAAT
>CANQVR010000050.1 GCA_947627375.1 uncultured Bacilli bacterium
CTACTTACTATTATTGTTATTACCAACAATATTCCTATCCCTATAATAAAATATTTCTCTTTATTTTTCTTCATATTATTCACCCTATCTTTTATTTCATAAATACTATTTAATTCATATAATCTTCTATTATGATTATAACATAAACTTACTCGAATAGTGTAAGTTATTTTTTTCCTTTTTATGGCAAAATTATATTTAGGCAGGAGGTTAATTAAATGTTTGAAAGAGAAGATGAAAATTATATATATGAAGTTGTTGCGAGAAACATTAAAACACAACGTAAATTACATGGTTTAACTCAACAACAATTAGCAGATAAAATACATTACTCTACTCAATTTATTTCTAATATTGAAAGTAAAAATTTCCAAACTTTTTCTTTGGGTACTGTTTGGAAAATTTCTTTAACATTAAATCTAGATATGCATGTTCTTTTTCAAGAACACATGACTGAAGACAAAAATAAAAGAGATTAGATCTCTTTTATTTTTGCCTTGTAAATTCTTTATTACTTTGACTTGTTCTATCTCTTTCATCGTATATTACATCTTGATTAGTACCAATTTCATCTAAGTTATTTGCACCTATTATCCTAGTTGTTCTAAGTCCTGTTTTTCTTTGTAATAATTTATCTTCTTGTTTAATATTATACATAGTATTTTTTGATTTTATGTCTTTTTGATCTTTTATTTTTATATCATTATATAAATATTTTATAATAAAGAAGAAGATAAATCCAAAACTTAAAAATAAAATATTTAAAGCAAATCCTCTTAGTAAAATCATAAGTATTAAACTTATTATTTCTATTCCTGTTGATACTAGTAATAGTTTGTTCATATAAATTGGGATTGTTCCAGCAGTTTCTTTTGTTCTTCCATTTACTGCGACAAAGTGAATAGTATTTTTATCTTTATAGCTATAAAGCCATACTGGTAAATATGTTATTTTCCATTTTGTTTGATTTATAGAAATATCTTCTTTCGTCCAAGCTACTCCTCGTCCATATTCTTGTAACGTTTCATTAGCTGCGAATTTTGTTTCATTTTTTGCTTTTAATAAGACTGTATTTTTTAATTCTTCATAATCTATATTTCTATTATCCGCACTACATGCACCCATATAATTTGGACTCCAATCTATAGAGTTTTCTACATCAAAAGGCATTATGGCAGATATAGTTTTTTTAGCTTTGTCTAAAGTTTTTTTATCAACATTATTTTTCTCTACCATCATCCCATGAATAAACAGATCATATTCTCTTTCGATATCATAAGCATCAGCATCATAAAAAGTTACTCCACTTTCTTCTACTTTATAATATTTATTAACTTCATGTTCTCCTGTTCCATATAAATGAGCATGAGACATAACATCCATTAAAACATATGGTAAATAGACAGGTATAATATTAGCATCTACTAATTCTTCTTTATATGCTGGAAGAACAAAGTGATCTTTTTCTTTTATAAATTTCATTATTTCAAACTTAGCTTCTTCTCTAGTTACTGTAAATGGTAATAATTCATTTGGTGGTGTTTTTAAGTTTACTTGATTATTAATAGATAACATATTTCTACACCAATGACAACGTGCTTGATTAAGATAATTTTTATCAATAATTATTTCACTATGACAACTAGGACATTTTAAAGCAATTAAGTTACTTGTATCGACAACTTTATTTTCCATACTTTTAATAACAGGAGGTGTGTTTTCTTTTACATAATTAAATTCATATAAACATTCTTGACATTTCCAATGTCCTGTACTTTGATCTAAAACTATATTATTAATTCCACATCTTGGACATTTACTTGGTCTATCATTTTGTATCTCTTTAGTATCTTGTGAAGGAGTATTATTAATATTATTTTCTATCATAAATTATCTCCTCCTTTATTATTTATCTTTCTTTAATTATATCATACCAAAAGAAAAATCAACAAAAAATTGTTGATCAAAAGTAAATTAATGTTTAATTTTATGAATTAGATTAAATAAATTATAATAGAATTTATTTATTGGTAAGAAGTATTCTCCAATTAGTTCTTCTACATAACCAGTAAAACCTTTTTTAAAATCATATATTCCATAGTCTTTATCATTTTTATCAAAGTTACCACTAATACCATAGAAGTTATATCTTTTAAAATTATTTTTTAAACCATATTTTATCATTTCCCATTGGATTATATATGGAGTTCCAAAATGCATAAATTCTTTTCTATTTCCTCCAAATAAATATAGTACATCATCTCCATAAGTTATAAAAACTCCAGTTGATGCGGGAATAATTTTTCCATATTCTTTTTGTAATGTTTTTATTTCTTCTGTTTGTTTATTCATTTTTTCTAAATTATCTTGATGTTTTTTTATTTTTTCTGCTTTAGAATTTTGTTGTTTCATTTTCTCGATAATCTTTTTTGTCTCTTCTTGTTCTTGATTTAATTCTTCTAACATAATATCAGTATTAAGTTCTGCGATAACAAATTTAATTAAGTTTTCTTCTTTAAAGTTTTTATACATGTCTTGAAAATATTTTAAATCTCTATTAGCAAAGTGTTTTCTTTCACAGGTAGAATCAAGTAGTTCTTTAACAAGATTTAATTCATCATATTTAGCATCTCTTACTACTATTTTATTTTTAATAGCTTTATTAATATTACGTCTTGTAAAAGATCTCATATTTTTTAGAAGTTCTTCTTCACTTTTATCTAAGTCTAAAACAAAACTCCAAGTAACTTGTTCAGGTGTTTTACTTTTTTGAAAACCTAAATCTTCTAAATTTTTTATCGCACTTCTATTATCGATTCCACCTTCGACTATATCCCCATTTATATCTCTTTGTTGTTTTATATAATATGGATCTATTCTTAAGATATATCCTTTTTTAGCCTTGATATATTCTTTTAAGTTTTCAACGAAAAATTCTAAAGTTTTTTTATCTTTATAGTCAACTAATAGGCCACGTGGAGCATAAAACTCTTGTTGTCCAAAATGAGTTTTTTTAGAAGTAATAAAACTTGCAGCGATAAGTTTTTCATCCTCTTCTACTCCTACATAATAAATATTTCTTCCGGCTTCTTTTCTCATGTGAGCAATATTTGGTGTTTGTAAAAAATTTCTTAATGGATGTTTGTCTAAAAAATTAGAAAATTCTTGTTCAGTTAATTCTTTAAATTTCATTTTACTTTTCTCCTTAATATTTTATTAATCATTTTTTCTCCAAAAATATCTTCAAACATATTAAATTTCCAAGCATAAAGGAAATAGATAATCATACCAATTATAGAATAAATTATAATAATTGGTAAATTTAAAATACGTGAAGTTGATTGAATTGGTATTATAAATTTAACTAAGTTTAAGCCTACTAACATTAGTAATGTTCCTGCGATAATGTTCAGTGTTTGTTTGAGTGTCTCTTTATATTTTATGTGGCATTTATGTTTTAAAGCAATTATACATATTATGAAAGATACTCCATAGCCAATAATAGTTGCGAGTGTTGGACCATAATAAGCTTCTAGATTTATATTATGAAGTCCTATCATAAGGGGTGTATTAAGTAGAGCTTTTAATACTACTCCAGTAAGTAAACTGATGAATACTATCTTATAATATTTTAATGTTTGAACAATAGATACACTTACTGTAAATAATGACATGATAAGCGCAACAAAGATATAGTACTGGAATATTAATGAACCGTATTTACTATTGCCATAGAAAATCATCCAAACTGGTTTAGCAAGAAAACTTAAACCAACAGTCATCGGTATGGTCAAAAACAATAATATTTGCAGTGTTTGATTTATTTTATGATGAACATCTTTTTGATCTTTTAAAACAAAACTTGTCGTTAAATTAGGAATTAAACTTACAATTATTCCTGTTGAAATAGAGACGATAATCATATTAAATTTTGTAGCCCAAGTCGAGAGAATTCCCATAATTATTTCGGCATCTTGAGTTGAATATTTAAGTACTTCACCTAAAGTTTTTACAACAGTAAATGTATCGATAAAACTATATAAAGATTTAAAAATATCGATCATGATAAAAGGGAAAGCATATATTAATATTTTAGTAAATATTTCCTTGCTTGTAATTTTAGGTTCTTTAACTTTTAAAACTTTTTTATCAATTCTATTTTTATATTTTCTTGTTTTATTAACTAAGTAAAGATAGGAAACAAATGCTCCAGCTGTCGCACCAAACACAGCAATTCCTACAGCGGTAGTAAGAGATAAGTTAAATACTTTTAAAGCAAAGAAACTTCCAAAGATAATTAAGAATACTCTTACTATTTGCTCTAAAACTTGGGAAATTGCTGTTGGAGTTATATATTTATTTCCTTCTAAGTATCCTCTATAAATACTTAATATTGGAACAACTAAAATAGCTGTTGAAATAATTCTAATTACACTGGTTACTTGTTCAATTGTATTTCCACCATTTAATTCTCCAAGGATGGCATGAGCAATTGTTGGAGCGAAAATAAATAAAATTATAAAGCAAATAAGTCCTAACCAAAGAGCAATTTTTCTACCGATTAGAAAAGCTTTCTTTTTAGCGTTATAATAACCAAGTGTTTGATATTCACTTATTATTTTACTTATTGCTAGAGGTATCCCTGCCGATGATAAAGCCGTAAAGACTAAATAAATTGTATAAGCATATCCATATAAAGCTCCACCTTGTTCTCCTATGATCGAGTGAAATGGAATAACATATAAAATTCCTAAAATTTTAGTAAAGACAATCCCAAAAGTGGCAATAAAGGCTCCTTGAACAAAAGTTGTTTTTCTCATGATTTTATTTTTTGGTTTTTTGTTTTTCAAAGTCTTCACTTCCATTCTTCTTTATGTAATATAATCATAACATAAAAGCTTTACTTTGAAAACATTAATAATATATTATCATCGCTGAGAAACAATAAATTTGTTCTTCTCCAGATACACAAGCACTAACTTGATATTTAATATCTACTACTTCTTTTTCTAAGTTATCTAAAAAATTATTTATACTATCTTGTAAATCTTCTTCACTTTCTTCATCAAATATTTTAACTTTCATTCTATCACCAAAATTAGTATATAATATTTTATCCACAATTTTTGTTGAAAAAAAAGAAGTGGTTTATGTTCACTTCTTAAATTTCTTAATTAATTTTTTTGTGAATTTTCCTGGTTTAGGAAAAAAAGTATCATCAAGTTTAGCATCGAGTCTTTTTTTGACTTCTTCAATAGTAAGTCCTGCTTCTATTCTATTTCCTCCATTGATAAATACCTTTGTTCCTTTTGGTACTTTGATGAATATAGCATGTTCACCAGAGCCTATCATCACATTATATTTTTTTTCTTTTTTCATTTTTCCTCCTATTTGGCAACAATATTTACAATCTTACCTTTAATAACGATAACTTTGATAATTTCTTTACCTGCAGTATGACGAAGAATATTTTCTTCTTGTAAAGCTTTTTCTTTGATTACATCTTCTTCATCATTTACGTTTATCATGATAGTCGCTCTTACTTTGCCATTTACTTGAACAGCAATTTCTTTTTCTGCTTCTACTAATAAACTTTCATCGTATGTTGGCCATGGTTCAAAAGCAATAGTTTTATGATGACCTAACTTTTCCCATAACTCTTCAGTTATATGAGGTGCTACTGGATTTAAAAGTTTTACAAAACCTTCGGCATATTCTTGAGGGAATACTTCCTCTTTATAAACGGCATTGATGAAAATCATCATTTGACTTATGGCAGTATTAAAGTTAAGAGTTTCAAAATCTTCAGTTACTTTCTTTACTGTTTGATTATAAATTTTACTTAAATTTTTATTTTCTTCAGTCTTTATTTTTCCTGAAGTATAAAGACGATAAATACGATCTAAAAACTTACTAGCACCTTCTACTCCTTGATCACTCCAAGGCTTACTAGCTTCTAATGGACCCATAAACATTTCATATAAACGTAGAGTATCTGCTCCATATTCATTTACAATATCAGTTGGATTTATGACAAATTCAGGATAACGTTTTCCCATTTTAATTCCGTTTGAACCTAAAATCATTCCTTGATGAACTAATTTTTTAAATGGTTCTTTAACTGGAGATAATCCTTTATCATAAAGATATCTATTCCAAATTCTCGAATATAATAAATGTCCTACTGCATGTTCTGGTCCTCCAATATATAAATCTACTGGTAACCAATGTTTTAATAGTTTTTGATCAGCAAATTCTTTATCATTATGAGGATCAATATATCTTAAAAAGTACCAACTTGAACCAGCTGATCCTGGCATAGTAGATGTTTCTCTAACTCCTTTGATACCATTATGATTATATTGTTTCCAATCATTAGCATTTTCAAGGGGAGCTTTACCTCCATGTCCTTTATAGTCTTCAAGTTCAGGTAACGTTAGTGGTAATTCATCATCATCTAAGACATGAATATCTCCATTTTCTAAATATACTATTGGCATTGGTTCACCCCAATATCTTTGACGAGCAAAAATCCATTCTCTAATACGATAATTTATTTGACGAGAACCGACACCTTTTTCTTCTAACCAAGAAATCATAGTATCTATGGCTTCTTGTTTTTTCATATCATTTAAAAATTCAGAATTAATATGTGTTCCATCTCCTGACATAGCATTAGGATTTAGAATATATTCCAAAGATTTGATATGTAATTCATCTTTTAGTTGTTTTTGTGTCTCTTCTAAAGAAAGCCATTCAATATTATTTTCTTTATTGCTATCTTTTCTTTTTTCACTTTGTAATTCAAATAAAACAGGTGTTACTTCACTATGATAATTTTTCTTATTATATTGGTAATGGTAACTTATTTTAAATTTTTCTTCGATTAATTTTAAATCAGTATAGCCTGTTTTTTCAATAATACTACGAAGAGCACAATTTAAAGCAGATTCATTTTCTTCTCTTATTTCATCTATCAAAACATTTTCATTGTTTTTAGTTTTGATTGTTAGATATTTCTTTTCTTTAGGATCATAGACTATAGCAACAATCGCTTTATTTTTTTCTTCGCTTTCTTTTGCTGTTCCTATTTCTTCTTCTAAAACTTGGATAATGGGAATATTAAATTTAACTGCAAATTCATAATCTCTATCATCGTGAGCAGGGACAGCCATGATAGCTCCTGTTCCATAAGTTGCGAGTACATAATCAGAAATATAGATTGGTATTTCATCATTATTAACCGGATTAATTGCATAAGCACCGATAAATACTCCTGTTTTATCTTTATTTAATTCTGTTCTTTCTAAATCACTTTTTTTAGCACATTCTTTTTTATATGCTGCGACTTCTTCTTTTTTGTCTTTTGAAGTTATACTATCTACAAGTTCATGTTCTGGTGACATAACACAATATGTCGCTCCAAATAAAGTATCCGCTCTAGTTGTAAAAACTTTAAACTCTTTGTTGGTATCTTTTATTTTAAATGTTACCCCTGCTCCAATAGATTTTCCTATCCAATTTTTTTGCATTTCTTTAGTAGATTCAGGCCAATCAATTTCTTCTAATCCTTCTAGTAATTTTTCAGCAAAAGCGGCTTGATCAATAACCCATTGTTTCATATTTTTACGAATAACAGGATATCCTCCTCTTTCACTTTTACCATCTATTACTTCATCATTTGATAAAACTGTTCCTAATTCTTCACACCAATTTACTGGCATATCGATATACTTTGCATAACCATCTTCATATAGTTTTTTAAATATCCATTGCGTCCATTTATAAAATTTAGGATCACTAGTTCTTACCTCTTTACTCCAATCATAATCAAAACCTAATAATTTTAATTGATTAGTAAATATTTTAATATTATCTTCAGTAAATCCATTAGGATGATTACCAGTAGTAACAGCATATTGTTCAGCAGGTAGTCCAAAAGAATCATACCCCATTGGGTGCAACACATTATAACCTTGCATTCTTTTCATACGTGATACAATATCAGTTGCTGTATAGCCTTCAGGATGTCCTGCATGAAGTCCTACTCCTGATGGATAAGGAAACATATCTAAAGCATAAAATTTAGGCTTACTAAAATCCCAAACATCAGTATAGAAAGTATTATTCTCTTGCCAATAATTTCTCCATTTTTCTTCTATTTTCTTAAAATCATACATCTTTAACATATCCTTTCTTTATATAGTATTTTCCAATAAAATAATAACTTATTAAAAATATAGGGAATATTAATACTAAAGCAACAATAAGCTGAATCCAAAAATTAGTTAATGTAGATATAATAGTAACAATTATCGTTATATCTAAAGAACTAATAATAGATATAGTATTTAACATTTTATGATAATCTAATTTCTTTATATCAATATTATATTTATAAATTAAGAAATTGACCTCAGGTGGTCTTTTTTTACTATTTCTCCTTTTTTCTTTTCTTACAATAAATATTTGATAGATTATATAAACTATTAAAAATGTAAATATAAATAATATTATTTCTTGCATAATTCCTCCAATTAAAAAATCCTTATAAATATAAGGACGAATTATTCGCGGTACCACCTTATTTCGTGAATATATTCACGCGGCTTTATAGAAATAATGGTCTTACCCATGATATATTTTATAGAAATCAAGTTCGTTATCTTCTTATATTTGTTTTCACCAACCACAAACTCTCTTTTAATAAGGATAGATAACTACTACTATTTCCCTATATCTAAAAACTATTAATATTATAAAGGAAAGGTGGGGAAATTGCAAGTAAAAAGTACTCAAAAGAGTACTTAAACTTCTGAAATATATTGTAAAAGTTTTAAGAATAAATCCATATATTCACGTGATAGTCCTTTTTTTCTTAGTTTTCTTATTTCTATTCTTTTCTTTTGAATAGAAAGATCACTAAACATTATCGAATCTATCTGTTCTTTAATATATGTATCTATTTGTAAATCACCTAAAATACTTTTAACATCATCATTAATAAGTCTTACAGCATCTATTTCAATATCTTGTCCTTTACAATTGATTGTAACTTGTGTGACAGTTGGAGCATCTTTAATATAGACTACAAAGTCATTTCCGGGAATTTAACACTTTTAAAATATATAAATTACGCAAACCATTGTAAAATGGTTATTTTTTTGTCAACTACCACGTAGTTAACTACGTGGCTTGTGTTAGGTACTGAAAGTACATTTAGTGAGTAAACTCACCCCACT
>CANQVR010000051.1 GCA_947627375.1 uncultured Bacilli bacterium
TCTACTTCATATACAATTCTATGCTGTCTATTAATTCTTCTAGAGTATAATCCAGATAATTCTCCTGTTAATTTTTCATAAGATGGTGGATAACAGAAAGGGTCTTCCATCATTAGGTCTAAAATATTTTTACAAATTTTATCAAGATTGGAACTTTTTAATTTAGTCTTATCTTTTTCTGCTTTTTTAGAAAACTTAATTTTATAGGAATTACCATTCTTCATCTTTTTTATACTCCTTAGCATTGTCCCAGTTTTCTTTTTCTCTTATTTTATTAATATCATCTACATACCCAGGTATACTAGAAAGATATAATGTTTCTTCTATGTTTTTCCATTCATCCTCAGAAATTAAAACAGCATTTTTTCCTTTGTTATTGACAATAGTAATAGGATTGAAGCCAACGTTTACATCAGAAACTAGTTGAAATAAATTCGCTCTAGCATTTGTTATATTTATTGTACTCATTTATATCACCTCACATTAATTATAACGTACTTTTTTGCGTACGTCAAGTATTTCTTATATTAGTATATGCTAAAAAAATAAACTTATGAATTGAAATTATATTATAATACTTATATAAAAAGATTTTAAACAGTTCTATAATTCTTTTATATTTTATAAATTATTTATATAATCAAATCTATGTTTATTTTTTCTTTAATTTTTATACCAAAAGAAAACCCTTATAATAAAGGGCTAAATACAAATTGGTGCGAGTAACAGGAGTTGAACCTGCAAGGGTTACCCCGCTAGATCCTAAGTCTAGTGCGTCTGCCAATTCCGCCATACTCGCAGAGTGGTGGACCCTGATGGACTCGAACCATCGACCACTCGGTTATGAGCCGAGAGCTCTAACCAACTGAGCTAAGGGTCCATTGCCTTTTAATCATATCATATTTATGTAAAGTATGCAAGAAAAATTCATAAAAAAAGTCATAAATTAAAGAGACTAATAATTTTTTAGTCCCTTTTTTCCTGATCGATCTTTTTTACCTCTACGATGTTAAAACCTAAACTTTTTGCTAGTTCAATACATTCATTATTATTAATATGCATACAATATATTTTATTTTTTACTTCATATGGTATCTCATGATCTAATATTCCAACAAAAATATGATTATGAGAAGAATCATCAGAAGTAGTATCTATATAAAGTTTATCTATTTCTTCATTTTTCTCTATTAATTCCTTAATAAAATTATAATTATTAGAATCTCCTGAATAATAAACTATACCCTTAGTAGTTTCAAATATTATACTATAACAATTTAGTTTATCAGTATGCGTTGTCTCTATAAATCTTATCTTTTTAAAATCCTTATACTTATCATCATACTCTTCTTCTCTTACTATTTCATAAGACTCCCTAGAGCAGCCCATATTATCTAAGATTGCTTTTATATTAGATAAATATTTAGCATTTTCACAAGTAATAATATTAACCTTTATTTTCGCTTCATAATAACAATACATTATTAAGCTACCAAGACTTCCAATATGATCAGAATGAGTATGAGTAAGCATTAATTCAATTTCATTAATACCTTCTAAAATATTATTTTCTATAATACTTTTAAAAACAGTTTCTCCACAATCAATTAAAAATAGTTTATTATCTTCGATAAAATATGCTGAAGTATTTTTTTCTTTTGGATTAAAAGCAGCTCCCCTACCTAAAAATATAAGTTCCATACAATTCCTCCTATTTTTATTATACTATATATCAACAATTTTACCAAAAAAATAAAATAAATAAAAGATTCGTGATAATCTTTTATTTATTTAACATATTAAGTAAATTAATTTTGAACATGTCTTTTTCTGGATTACTTTTAGAAATCATTACCCCTTTATAAGTAGATAATTCAGCACGATGTCCTTCGGATAATATTTCTTCAGGTGTAATATTAGTAAGTAAAATTATACCTTTTTCAGTATAAACAGTATAATGTACACAAATAACACCATGTACTTTCGCAAATAACTCATCTGTTGGAAGTTTTAATACATAAGATATAGTTTTGTCTTTTTTGTTTTTACTTTTTTCTTCTCCTAAGAAATTTCCTTTACGTAATTCTGGATAATAATCAAAAGTTAACTTTTTATATGCTAACATATTATATTTTCTAACAGAACGTTCTTTTTTACGAAAGTCATTTTCATCTAAATATTCAAATATATATGATTCTTTCATAAATATAACCCCCTTATTGAGTATATCTAATATATCCTCAAAATGTATACATATTATAGCATACAAAAACAATTTTGTCAAACATTTTTATGACAAAACTGTTATTTTATCTATTATTTACTTAATTAGACCTGTATAGTAGTATCCAGAATTTAGTAAATTTACATCATTAAAGGTACTAAACTGAGTTGTAGTATTTCCTTTACGATTAGCTTTTCTAGTTTTCATATTATAGTAACATACTTTACCATAGACAGGTTCTTTTCTTTTTTCTTTAGTAGAAGAATCAGCAATTTGATAACTAGCTACTGTCTTTGTATAAGCACCATTACATAGAAGACCTTTTGGATCAGTATTAGTATCTTGAAGTGTTCCTGTATATTCATAAACATCATATACAAATTTTATAGGTTTACCTTCACAAGTTTCTTCACATGCACTGAAGTCCATCTTTACAAATTTATATACTGTAGTAGCTGTATCGCTAGCAACACTATCTAAAGTTTGTTCTCCTTTATAAATCCAACTACCTTGTGTTGATTTAGTAGAACTACTAATACTATTAATTGTAGTATAAACTGTACTGGTAGCATAAGTCACTCCATTAATAACAACATAATTATAAGCATTACAACCTTTAATTTGACTTGTTGTCGATTGAGTTAATTCTTTTCTCGGATATTCATATACATGGTTATAACTACCTATTTTCTCATCTTGGTTATATAAAACTATCTTTCTTCGACATAAAGGATTGCGATCATCACAATTTTCCTGAGGCATATCACAAGAAGTTTTAATCCATCCTGACCAATTAGACCACTTATTTAACTTAACCCCAGTAGTTGTTGCATATTGAAAAGATTTAGTAGTATCGGCAACAGGTACATAAGGACTTACCTCTTTAGGTTTAGCTTTTATCTTCTTATTAACTTTTTCTTCTTCACTAAACTTAACTACTTTATTTGGTTTACTTTTCTTATCTACTACTTTAACATTTTCTTTCTCACATAAATAATTACTACAATAATTATAATGTCCAATACGTTTTAAAACATAATCATCTTCTTTACTACATTTTAATTTTATCTTTAAAACATATTCTTTATCATTATACTTAGAAAGTTCTACATAAGAATTTTCATCATCACAAACTTTATCATAATTATCGACAATAGAAACTAGTTGTCCATCATCGATTAACTCTTTAACAGTCATTTTAAAGTCTTTATCTTTTAGTTCTTTTAACTTATCACGAGTAAAATATCCATACATAACATCACTAATATGATCTAAGTTTTCTTTATAAGTACTATTCTTATATAAAACTATATCCTTATTTTCAACATTAGTAACAACTTCCTTAGTCATATCTTTAGATAACATATTTAGAATAATTATAAGTATTAAGACAATGACAAATAATATTATAAATTTCTTGATTGGTTTTTTGTTATCTTCAAATTCTTCTGTGTACATTACTCTTCACCTTCTTTTAAATGTACAATCGTACAACCTATATTAAAATTATCTAATTTATAATCTTTAACATATTTATTTTTCTTTAATGTTTCATGGACACTTCTTTTAACTATCCCAAGTCCTTTTCCATGTACAATTACAAAACTATCTTTTTTTTCTTTACGTAAATCATCGATAAATTCATTAACACGGATCCTAGCATAGTCTCTATCAGCACCATGTAAATCAAGTTTAGCTAAATTATTATAAAACACCATGTTCACGTCCAATTTTTAGTACTTCTGAAAGTTCAGGCATCGAATTACGAGAACCGATCTTTAAAACTGATAAAGCTCCTGTGATATTAGCAAGACTAACTGCTTGTAAAAGAGAATATTTATTAATGATAAAATACATTAAAGCTCCATGAAAGATATCTCCTGCTCCTGTAGAATCTAAAGCTTTCATTTTAATGCTAGAAACTACTATGTATTCATTATTATCTTTAATAAGTGCTCCATCACTTTCTAAAGTAATTATAACATCAGTTTTAAAATGTTTTTCTAGTTTTTTATAAATTGTTATCCAATTACTGCGATCTTCTTTAAATTTCTCATGAGCAAAGTCTTCAGCAAAAACTTTAGAACAAGCAAGATAAGTAACCATAGAACCTAGTTTTAAAGTAGATTCTTTTAAAGTTCCTGCATCTAGGATACTAATGGCATCTTTATTATTAGAAAGTACTTCAATAGCACTATCGAGATGTTCTCCATCAACTAAAATATAATCAAACTTTTCAGTTATATTTTGATTTAATTTAGAAATCTTAGGAGTTTTGGCAGTAATAATAGTTCTACTACCATTTTCTAGGTTCGCAATGATATAAGCACTTGAAGTATCTTGAGAAGTTTTCTCCAAATATGTAGTCTTAACACCAATTTTTTGAAATTCTTCTTCTACTCTATCGCCATAAAAATCTTTACCTATTGCTGCTGCTATAGTAGTATCAATATTCCATTTAGCAAGTAAATAAGCAGCATTAGAAGCAGGACCTCCACCACATTCTATTTTATTTTCTACTCTATACTTATTATTTTCAATAGGATATTCTTTAATGGGTAAAGTAGTATCATAAGTAGCATGACCTAAACAAAGTACTCTCATATTTTATCTCCTCTTTATTCTATTTTTATTATAACATAAAAAAACTTTAAAAAAAATAGATTACTCTACTATTTCCAAAGTATCTATTTCTTCTACTACTGCCATTTGCTGCTCCACAACGAGTTTTAACTTTCTTTTAAAGATTTTTAAATTCTTTTCTAGAATTTCTCTATTAATTTCAATTTTATCAGCTTTAAGTAAAGCTTCATTAACAATTCTAGAAGCATTATTCTTCGCATCAGTTACAATCATCATCGCTTCTTCTTTTGCCATTTCTTTAATACGATCGCCTGCTTTTTCTGCTTGTAAGAATGATTCTTTTAACTGCTTTTCTACTTCTTGATAATGCTCTAGTTTCTCTTTTAATTTTTTTATTTCTTCTTGTTGTGCTTTACATTTTTTGACAATATTTTCAGTTTGCATTATTACTTCAGTAATAAATTGGTTAACTTCTTGGCGATTATATCCGTTGTCTTCAAAACTAAATTTTTCCATATAGTCACCTCGGATCTAAAAGTCTATCTACTATCAATTACCAATCAAATTCATCGTCATCTTCATCTTTTGTTTTCTTGCTTTTGGCTGGTTTAGTTGTAGCATCATCACTAATTTTCCCCTCGACATCTACATTATTAGGAGTACATAAGAATATTCCTCCACCTAGTTTTTGAAGATCTCCTCCAATTGCATATAAAGTTCCACTTAAAAAGTCAACTATTCTCTTACCTTGATCAGGAGTTACTCTTTTTAAGTTAACAACAACTGCACATCTATTCTTTAAATAGTCTGCAATTTGTTGACTTTCAGAATAAGCACGAGGCTCAAGTAACATCATTTTAGACTCGGCCATTCCATTTGCTTCATGAAAGTCCTCTCGACTAGTACTATAGAATTCATCATCACTTTCTACAATTTCATTATCTTCATCATTTCCACCAAAAATTCCTTTGAATTTATCTAATGCCATATTAATTCCTCCATTTTATTATCACTACATTTCATTTTATCATACTTTTTCTATGTTTCCAAGTATAAATTTAATTTTGTTGATTAACTGGTAAAGGTTGTGGTATTGCACTTGGTCTTGTTGCTTGTGCTTGAGCTTGGGCTTTAGCAAACCAAATATTTTTAACATCGACATTGTTACTAAGTGGTTCAGGATCAGGTTTTTCCATATACATCGATGTCGGTATTTTAAAAGCACTTCCAAAAGCAATACAATTACCTGGTTTTAATGTTTTAAGTTGAATAATCATCTCACTGGTAACGTTAGGGACCATATTCTTGATATAGTCTAAGTCTTTAGGATGAAGTATTCTAAGAATTATAAAGTTTGAACATTGAGATATCGCAGTATCTGAAAGTTCACTTGGACGTTGGGTTATAAGTCCGAGTAAGACTCCATATTTACGTCCTTCTTTGGTAATACGTTCAAAGATATTGTAACCTAAAATCTCAATATCAGTATCTTTCATAACATAACGATGAGCTTCTTCTATTATTATATGGAAAGGAAAACTTCCACGATTAGGATTTTCAACTGCAATAGAGAAAAGCATTTTAGAAATTATCTTCGTTATAGCTTTCGCAAGACGATCATCGATATAACTGATATTAAAGTTTACAATTTGACATTTACCACCAGTTTTCGCATCAGTTAAAAGTTCGCGAATAAACTCTCCTTTAGTAACATAATGATCATAATTAAAATACTCTGCCTCACTACTATTGACTATCGAATGAAGTCTAACACTTAAAACATTAGCGAAGTCATATACTTTTTCACTTTTTAAAATACCTTCACTAATTAAAGCAAATTCCATAGCTTCTTCTAGATGTTTTAAAGTATAGTAAGGGCTTTTATTAGGCATAGTCTCTATATCTAGACTATCATCTATAAAACTTTTAATAAAGTTAACAACAAGTTCCATCTCCTGCATTTTTCCAGTTTTATCAATATATAAACATTGTTTTAAACTTCTAACATAACCAGGTTGTGCAATTTGACTTTCAAGGTTTAACTGTTCAGTATTAAATTTAGTAAGTATCGCTGTAACTTGGTCACGTATTTTAGTAGAATCATTACCACTAAGTAAAATATCTTCTACAGCTCTGGCGATAATATCATTTTTATATTTAATAACATCACTACTATTACTAGATAATATTGGTACAAGTTTTAAGGCTTTTTCGATGATAGGAAGTTGGTTTGGTGTCGTAACATCTAAAAGTAACGCTAAATCATCAACATCGAGTAACCAAATAGGGATCTTTAATATTTCATCAGTTTCAAAACTAGTATTAGTAGTATAAACTTTATAATGTAAAGCTGGATTAATATTAGTCATATTGGAAAAGGCACGAGTATATTCTCCATAAGCATCAAACATAAAGATATTCGCACCTACTGGAGAATTCTCAGGGGATGCGAAAAGTCTTTGAAAAATACCTGAAACAGTAAATGATTTACCAGCACCACTGTTTCCAAGGATAGCAAAATGATTTGAGAAAAAATCATTAATATTAACATTAATCTTATAATTTTTATAAACATTACTAAGTCCAAAGTAAGCTTGTCCACTTTGAAGAGTTTGACTACCTAAAATAAGTTCTAGCTCTTCCATTTTGATAATTCTAACAGTAGAGGCAAAAGAAGGTTTCGCAGAAATACCTGAGGCAAAGTAATTACCTTTAATCTCACCTACTACGGATATTAACATTTTAGTTTGATCAACGTTTAAAATCTCACCTACTATTTTTTCTTCTCCATGTTCAAAAACAACATGCAAGTTTGCAAGATTAGGTTGTTTAGTAATATCAATATTAAGTTTTATTGTTACATAATTATCTTCTATTTCAATAATCTTACCTAACATGTTACACACCTTCTTATTCTATCTAATTATAACATGTATAAAAAAATAAAAAAAGTATCTTTTGAAAATTTATAAAAAAAGATAATCACATAATATCAATGATTATCTTATTATTTTTATCCTTTTATTTGATACGGACTATCTTGTGTTCCATTTCCACTCAACTGGATATTAGATTGCAGATATACGACAGGACGTATTGATTTAGTAACATATGCAGAGGAGTAGTACACAGTCCCACCATGGGAGATTTGGAACACATTGAACGAGTATGCAAAATGCGAAGTTATTGTCCAAAAATCATATGATGTGCTAAATATCCACCCTTTTTGAGCATTAGTTGATTCACAATATTTAATATCTGATGGTTTGTTAAAACATCCATCTGCTACTCCTTTTGCATATGTGTATCCATAATCACTTGGATACATTAATCCTACTTTTCCATTCCAAATTGTTTCTCTATCTACTGTACAGTAATTAAAAGTTTTACATGTTGTACTTCCTCGCTCGTCTGTATAATAATTTTCTGTACTTTTATTTTCATCCCAGTGTGATCCTCCTAAGTACCATCTCATATTTTCTATTTGATCATGTGAGGTACCTGTTAATCCATTATTAATAAAATCACATGCTGTGTTTATCGGAGCTGCTGATGAATATTGTGGATTATCCATTCCATATGGACATGTTCCACTTCCTCTTGTCCAATATGGTCCATTATTTAGCATTGTATTTAATTCTGCTTGTCTTTCCCATTTATTACTTCCATAATTTCCGTTGTTATTAACATAATACGTTGTATTTTGATCTCCATTTGTTGTTGCATTTGAATTATCCCATGAATATTCTCCTATACTATCTGCTCGTATTAATTTTATTCTCCACTCCTTTGTTCCTGAGGCATTATCTTCATTTGTTACTCCGATTATTCTCCAACCTGCTTGTTCATCATTAAATGTTACATAGTTATTTGGACTATCTCCTATGTATCTATATGATGTGCTTCCGTCTGGATGACTTATCTCAAACATCTCTTTCTTTTGATCTGCACTTGCTGCACTATATGTTAATGTCGTTGG
>CANQVR010000052.1 GCA_947627375.1 uncultured Bacilli bacterium
TGGAGTATCAAGTTTAACAAAAGAAAGTGATACATGTAGAAGATTAGGAGATGCCCCTACATGTGAAGTAACATTACCAACAATAACAGGAAATAAAGGATATGATCAAACATATTGGGGAGCAAATAACAATACAGAATATGGAAATAGAATAACAACAGAGACAGTAGAAGTAAGTGAAGATACAACATATTATGCATTTGCAAAAGACATAACAGCACCAATATGTAAAATAAGTGATACAACACCAGCAGAACCACCAAAAGAGATAAAACCAACAGATACAGCAACAATCTCAATAGATTGTACAGACAATAGTGGAAGTATAACAAAAGAATTAACTAATGAAGAAGTCACAGTAACAATAGGAGGGGCAGATGCAGCAGGCAAAGTAACAAAAACTTTAGCTAGTCCAAGTACAACAATACCAGATGGAAAGAGATATACATTCACATTGAAAGATTTTAAAGCCCAAGGAGTCTTAGCAATGAATGTAAATGTAGGGGCAGTGACAGATGCAACAGGCAACCAAAATATATCAACCCCAATAACAACAGGCATAACAATAAAAGATCCAGCTATAACAGCAGAGACATTAAAAGACAAAGCCAATCCAACGACATTAACATATAGTGCAGCAAGTGCAGATCAAAAGAAAGAGATGTTTGAGATAAGTCATCCAGACGGAAGTACAAGTTATAGATACATAGGAGAAAGCCCAAATAACTATGTAACATTTAATGATGAGAAAGCAGGCTGGAGGATAATAGGAGTGACGAATGAAGCAAACGCATCAAATAATAAAGCATGGAGAATCAAATTGATAAGAGCAGATAGATTAAATAATACAAATTATTCATGGGACAATACATATACAAGTTCTAATACAAAAGTAAATGATTGGGAGAATGCAGCATTAAATAAATTATTAAATAGTGGAATATATTGGACAAGAGGAAGTGGAACATGTCCATATTTACACTATAATGGAACAACATCATGTAGTTTTACAAGTAATGGATTAACATCAACAGCAAAAGGACAAATAGAGAATATGAAATGGAATTTAGGAGGAGTATCTTGGGATAGTAATAGAAATACAGAAAGTTATTATACAGCAGAGAGAGGAAGTACCAAAGGAGGAGCAGGAGGAGCACTATCAACGAATGGGAATGTAGGATTACCATATCCAAGTGATTGGGGATACACATATGCAAAAGGAGTATCGGATGGATGTTATAATACACCATCAAACTATGGTAGTAGCAATTGTGGACCAACAAATGCAGGGAAAGGATGGATGTTTAGTACATCATATAGTTTCTGGACAATTACTCCGTATTCCGAGCGCTCGTACAACGTGTTCGATGTCTCCTCCGAAGGCCGTGTGTACTGCTACAGCAACGCGTACAGCACCATTGGGGTCCGCCCCGTCGTATATCTGAAATCTAATATCCAGTTGAGTGGAGAAGGTACAGAAGATAGTCCTTATGAAATAGTGGAACAATAATAAAAAATGATAATCGTATTTTGATTATCATTTTCTTTATAAATAAAAGATGGGTTTATTATCATTTGAAATATAATTATTATTGTTATTACTATAAGTACTATTACTGTTGCCATTATTAGTTGAAGTTATATTACTTGAATTATTGTCTCCTTTTACTGCACCTATTATTTTAAACATAGTCCTTGCATTATTCATAATTGGTTTTACTTGATAAGCAATAGGGATTGCTTGATTAATAATATTTAATGTTTTTTGAGTATTATTTAACATAGTTCCCCAATTTATACCACTTGCAAGACCTCTCCCACCAAAAAGTCTACTGAAAAGACCTCCACCTCTAGGTATTGGAGTAAATCCATAACCACCATTCATAAAAAACACCTCTTATTAAAGTATATGATATTTGGAAAAAAATGTTATATCAAGAAAAAATTAAAAAAATATTTAAAAAGAGTAGTTATTATGATAAAATTATTATATAGGATAAGGAGGGTGCTTTATGGATACACTTATGAAGCCATTTATATACATCTATCATTTTATAAAAAGTATTTTTAAAGCACCAAAAGCTTTAAATAAAAAAGAAGATAACACTAATTATTCTACACCTATTAATAGTAAAAATAATAATAAAGAAAACGAAGTAGATTATAGAAAAAATCTAGAAGGAATTTTAAATAAAAATCAAAAGAAAAATACTGATGAAAAGAAATTAAACTCATTTAGATATACAGTTATTAACGCTAGTGGTAAAAAAGAAACATCTTTATTTGAAGCTGAGACAATAGAAGAAGCTAGAGCATATTTAGAGTCACAAGACTATAAAATAGTAAAACTTGAACCACGTAAGAAATATGATATCGAACTTGGTGGTAATGGAAAACTTAAACCATCTATGCTTTCATTTTCTCTTACACAACTTTCAACATATATTAAAGCTGGTATACCTTTAGTTGATTCCATGAAAATCCTTGCTAAACAAGCAACTAAACCAGTTGAAAAAAGAGCATATCAAAGAATAGTATATGATCTTTTACGTGGAGAAAACTTAAGTGATGCCATGGAAAAACAAGGAGAACGTTTTCCAAAACTTTTAATTAATATGATTAAAACTGCTGAAATGACAGGAGATTTACCTAGTATTTTAGATGATATGGCAGATTATTATACTTCGATGGAAAAAACGAGAAAAGCTATGATTAGTGCGATGACATATCCCGTAGTTGTATTATGTATTGCAATATGCGTTTTAATATTCATGCTTATGTTTATCGTTCCTAAATTCGTCGATATGTTTGAAAGTCAAGATGCAGAACTTCCATTTATAACTATTGCAGTTATCAATACCAGTGATTTCTTAAAAGCAAACTTTATCTGGGTCTTACTAGCGATAGTTATACTAGTAGTAACATTTATCTATGTTTATAAAAATATTTCTAGTTTTAGGAAAACTATTCAAACGACTTTAATGCATGTTCCTGTAGTTAGTAAAATTATTATTTATAATGAAGTAACTAACTTTACTAAAACTTTTGCTTCTCTTTTAAATCATGGAGTTTTAATAACTGATTGTATGGATATTTTATCGAAGATTACTAATAACGAAGTATATAAAGATATAATTGCGAAAACATTATATAATCTTGGAAAAGGAGATTCCATTTCTGAATCATTCAAAGGCCAATGGGCTTTTCCAGTTGTTGCTTATGAAATGCTTGTTACAGGTGAAAATACAGGACAACTTGGATTGATGATGGAAAAAGTATCAGATCATTTCCAAACATTACATAAAGCGATTATCGATCAATTAAAAGCATTGATAGAACCGATGATGATAGCAGTACTTGCGGTTATAGTAGGTATAATTTTACTTTCTATAGTTGTTCCAATGTTTGATATTTATGGAAAGATTCAGTAGGTGATTTTATGGATTTGATGTATTATATATTTTTCTTCATTTTAGGAATCCTACTTGGATCTTTTTATGGAGTTGTTGGTTATAGACTACCTATTAACGAAAGTTTTATTAAAGGTAGAAGTTATTGTGATGAATGTCATCATACTTTAGCGTGGTTTGATTTAGTGCCACTTATATCGTTTTTAACAACTGGAGGTAGATGTAGATATTGTAATAAAAAGATATCTTGGTTACTTCCTTTTATAGAACTAGCAACAGGAATTCTGTTTGTAGTATCCTATCATAGTTTTGGTTGGAGTTTAGATCTAGTTCTTGCACTTTCGATAGTTTCTTTATTAATGATTGTTTTAGTAAGTGATTTAAAATATTATATTATTCCTGATGAAGTCTTACTTTTCTTTAGTATAGTATTTATAGTTATTCAAGCATTTAGAATAGGATGTTTTAATACTTTAATTCATATTGGTATAGGAGTATTTTTATTCTTTTTAATGTATGTGATAATGTTATTAGGGAATTCTTTATTTAAAAAGGAAAGTATGGGTGGAGCTGATATAAAATTAATGTTTTTATTCGGTTTAGTTTTAGATCCTTTACTTGGTACAATAGCTATTTTTATTGGTAGTTTTATAGCGTTACCTATATCTTTAATAGTTTATTATACTAATAATGATAAAATAATACCTTTTGGACCTTTTCTTGCTTTAGCATTTTTACTGATCTATTTTACTAAAATTACAACGGGAGATATACTAATATTTTTAGGACTTTAGTTGACTATTTAATGAAAAAATGTTATTATTAGAATGTATTAAATGAAAGAAATTTTATTTGATACATAAAATAAAAAAAGTCCGCATACCCTTGCGATAGTAGGGAATTAAAAAAGTCCGCATACCCTTGCGATAGTAGGGAATTAAAAAAGTCCGCATACCCTTGCGATAGTAGGGAATTAAAAAAGGAACTAGAGAGGAAAAACTCTAGTTTTTTTAAAAATGTATTGACAAACATACTTTCGATAATGTATATTTATGTATAGGAGGTACAATTACATGAAAAAATTACAATTATATTATATAAAAAAGGAATATATAGATTATTTAAGAAAATTTGATTCTAAAGTTCCTTACAACAAAAAAGAAACAAGACCTTATGTAGGAGTAGTACTATGTTACAATAATATAAATTATTTTGCTCCACTTTCAAGTCCAAAACCAAAACATTTAAAAATGAATGAAAATGCTTTAGATATTTTTAAAATAAAAAATGGAGAATTAGGAATTGTAAACATAAATAATATGATACCTACACCAAAAGAATGCTTAATAGAAGTATTGCCTCACGTAAAAGATTCAAAATATAAATTATTACTTCAAAACCAATTAATGTATTTAAATAATAACAAAAGGAGATTATATAAAAAGGTAATAGTTTTTTATAAAAGATATATGAAAGGGTATTTATCAAAAAATATTTTAGATAGATGCTGTAATTTTACTCTTTTAGAAGAAAAATGTATAAACTATGATAAAAAAGAAAGTTATTTAATTGAAAATATATAAATATATTCTATATAATTAATTATGAAAATTATGGTATATAGTAATTTTATCTTTCTTTTTTTTTATCTTTGTTATATCATTAAATAAGAGGAGGTATCCATTATGAAAAATATTACAACTTTACCTGCAGATACTTATTTAGTGGTAAATAAAACAGTTATTGAAGAAAAAGATAGAAAGATAATTACGATGCTTTATCAACCTATTATTGGATATACCTCAACTAGTTTATATTTTACATTACTTGATGATTTAGATAAGAATGAAATTATGAGTGGCGATAATCAACATCATCATTTGATGTCTACTATGCAGTTAAAATTAGATGAAATAGTTGACGCTAGGAGAAGGTTAGAGGCTGTGGGCCTATTAAAAACCTATCTAAAACAAGAAAGTGTAAATAATTATGTTTATCAAATATATTCGCCTATGTCAGCTCATGAATTCTTTAATCATCCAATTTTAAATATAGTTTTATATAATAATATAGGTAAAAAAGAATATGAAAAAGCTATAGATTATTTTAAAATTCCAAGACTTAATTTAAAAGATTATGAAGATATTACAACTTCTTTTGATGATATTTTTAAGACGTATCCTGGCGATACTATAGAAGTTAAAGATTCGCTTAGAAGAAAAAGTAATAATAAAATTAGTCTTGCTAAAAGTATTGATTTTGATATGTTAATTTCATCTATTCCTAAAAGTATGCAAAGTGATAAATGCTTTTCTAAAGAGGTTAAAAATTTAATTAATTCACTAAGTTATACTTATAATATCGATACTTTAAACATGTTAGGGCTTGTTCGTGATGCGATAAATGAAAAAGGTTTGGTCGATCAAAAATTACTTCGTAAAGAATGTCGTAACTATTATCAATTTGAAAATGGTGGTAAACTGCCAACGTTAGTTTATACAAAACAGCCTGAATTTCTAAAAAAACCTGTCGGTGATAATTCGAAATGGGCTAAAATGGTTTATACTTTTGAAAATATAACTCCATATGATTTCTTAAAAAGTAGATATAAAGGTGCTGAACCGACATCGAGAGATTTACGTTTAATAGAAAATCTACTTATCGAGCAGAAACTAAATCCTGGAGTAGTTAACGTTTTAATTTATTATGTCTTAAAAATAAATAATCAGAAACTAAATAAGAGTTATATAGAAACTATTGTTGGACAATGGAAACGTCTTAATATAGAAACAGTCGAAGAAGCTATGAAGGTAACTGAAAAAGAACATAAAAAGATGAAAAGAATAGTCAATAAAAACAAATCAAAACGTCAACTAGAAAAACAAAAAGAAGAGTTACCAGTATGGTTTAATCAAAAATTAGAAAATACTGATACTACAGAAGATGAAGCACGCGAGATGGAAGAAATCCTTAAAGAACTTGCATAAAACTTAATTTTATGGTATAATATGTCCATTCTTAAGGGGGATTATAAGATGGATAAAAATATCAAAAAAGAGATAATAAAACGTATTTTTTCTATCGTTTATACAATTATTTTTTTAATTGTATCGACTTGGTTTTGGTTTGGACCAAGAGAAGAAATTGTTAAAGCCAAAGAAGATTATGATAAACATACAACGTTTGCTAAAGTTTTAGAATTTAATAGTGCAAACGACGATTTTGAAATCGATCAGATTGCATATAGTGATATAGAGGGAATGAAAAGTTCTGCTTATGATTTTAGTATAAAGAATAATTCTAGAAAAAATGTAAAATATTTATTATTTTTTCTACCTGATAATAATAAAATAACAAGAGATGGATGTACTAATCTACCTAATAATTTTATTAAATATCGTATTAAAAAAAATAATAATGAATATAGTGAAGTTAGATCACTTTCTTTAGATGGAAAGATTTATGCAGATGATTTAGAAGGAAATCAAAAATCAGATTTTAGTATCCAATATTGGATTAGTAATGATAACATGGAATATGTCAAAAAACGTCATTTTCATGGAAAAATTGCGATAATAGAAGATAATTATGTATAAATTTATTGCAAAGATTTTTGGATTATGTTACACTTTAAAAGGTTGAGATAATGAAAAAAGGTGATTTAAATAATGTTTAATAGATACAATAAAGAGTTTTACGAAATAATAGATGATATTTTAAATAATGAAGAATTTTTAAAAATGAAAAATATCAGACATCATGGAATTACTAGATATCATCATCTACTTAGAGTTTCTTTTTATACATATTATATTAGTAAAATATTTCATTTAGATTATAAAAAAGCTACTAGAGCATCTTTACTTCATGATTTTTTCTATGAAAGTGATAGTGAAAACGAAAATAAAATCAGTACTCTAAAAAATCATCCTAATTATGCTTTAGAAAATGCTGAAAATGTTTTTGGATCTTTATCAGAAAAAGAGAAAGATATTATAAAAACCCACATGTTTCCAATAACGTTTACGCCACCTAAGTATTTAGAAAGTTGGATTGTAAATATTATTGATGATATTGCTGGAGTATATGAAAAACTTTATAGTTTACGTATTGAAGTTAATGCCGCAACAAGTTTTTTAATGTTTATATTTATCAGTTATTTTTATTAAACATGATTTATTTTCATGTTTTTTTGTGTTAAAATATTGATATGTCCTCGTAGCTCAGTTGGATAGAGCAATCGCCTCCTAAGCGATAGGTCGGAGGTTCAAATCCTCTCGGGGACACCATTAATATTACTAGTAAACACTAAAAAGATGTTAATCATTAGTTAAAATGTTACCAGTTTAATTTATTAGTAACAAACAAAGGTGAACTTTGTTTGGAAGAATATTGTAAAAGATGAAATCTAAAAAGCAAGGGTTTCATGAACTCAATTTGTTCGCCCTTGCTTTTAATCTTTCATCACGTTCTTTCAAAACTTGTTCAAGTTGTTTTTGGTTATCTATTCTCACTTGTTCTCTTTTTGCTGAATCTTTTCTATGACCTTCTATTTGTATTGTTTCATAAAAAATATCATAGTATTTAACTCTTACAATTTTTGTTAAAACATTTTCATAAACTTTTATTTTAGTTCCTTTAAATATTTGTTTTATAGATCCATCTTTGTCTAATACTTTATAGTAATTATTACCCCAAGAGAAAACACATCCATTTAACATGACTCTGTAATCTCTTATACAAAGTATGTTAGATAAATCAACATCATCTAAAGGAACAAATGAAGATTCATTTTCTTTAGGTTCATAAGCATATTTTTTATTAAGATAATCACAATAAAAATCATTAAAGAATTGATTTAATTGTTCAATAGACTTGATATTAAATCTTTTAATATCATTAACTAATCTATTTTGAATAGTATTATTCCATTTTTCAACTTTGCCTTTAGCTTCAGGCGTGTTGGCAGCGA
>CANQVR010000053.1 GCA_947627375.1 uncultured Bacilli bacterium
TTGAAAATTTGACAAAAAAATAACCATTTTACAATGGCTTGCGTAATTTATATATTTTAAAAGTGTTAAATTCCCGCGTAAACCTAAAAGATTTTATTTAAATACTCTTGAGATTGTCTTTTTTTTATATTATAATTTAAATAGGATAAACTACGGAGGTAGATTTATGAAAGTAAAAGAATTATATAATAAATTTAAAAATGCAAATAAATTAGAGTTTATCAGAAAAAATAATCGTGTTATTGCAATTTCTATGATTTCTTTTTCTGGAATGCTTTGTCTTGGTATGGGAATAATGTTACCTTTTGTGCCAGTTACTAAAAATAATGATATTGTTTTTTTACAAATAAAAAGTGAACAAATAGAAAAGAAAAAGTCTAATGAAATTGTCTTAAAAGAAATGGAAAGTGAAGTTAATCAACCTTTAAGTGTAGATGTTAAAGATTATGTTGATACGACAAAATTAGATTCTAAAGTAATAAAAAAATTAAAACTAGATACTTCAGCAGTTAATATAAGTGAACCTGGTAATTATACTTATACTATTAAATATAAAAATAAAACATATAATGGTATTTATATTATAAAAGAAAAACCTTTACCACAAGTTGATAAAATGACTTTAAAAAATTTGAAATTTACAATAGGAGATATTCTTCCTAAAAATGCTGAAGCTTATATTGAAGAACAATTATCTGATGAAGTTAAAGCTAATTTACAAATTGATTTATCAAAAGTTAATATGAATGCAGCAGGTAATTATCCTTATTCAGTATCTTATAATGGTAGATTCTATACTGGTTTAATTACAGTGGAAGAAAAACCTGCTCCAGCTGCAGAAACTCCACCTGCTGATACTACTCAAGAAGGTACACAAAACTAGAACTTCACTAAAATTTAAAAAAAATTTAATTTTAGGCAATTTTGTTTTTTCGAGAGGATTTTACCTCTCTTTTTTTCATTTTCGCCTTAGGCGAAAAACATTTTTTCAGCCTATTTTTGCGTCGAATTTTTAAAATTGGTCATTTGTGTTTATTTTTAGTTAGTGTTATAGTCTTAATCGTTAAGAAACAAAGGAGGAATTTTATGAAAAAATTATGTGTATTCTTAATGACAATTCTGGCTACTACTATCATGTTTACAACTGAAGTAGAAGCACAAAACTATACATTCTATGAAGCAGAAATGATCGATGGAATGTATATGACAAAAGAAAAAGGGGCAACGCATCTTTGGCAGAAAGCTAGATATTTCAGAAGAAGTGGAGATGATAAAGCAGCGTTTTGTCTTCAACCTTTTGAAACTTTTGAGCCTGGTGCAACTTACAGTAATAGTTCTGAGGTTGATGGATTAACTCCAGAACAAAAAGATAGGATAACTAAAATTGCTTATTATGGTTATGGTAATAGTGATCTTACTCATACTACTAATAAATGGTATGCTGTAGCGCAACTTATGATTTGGAGAACTGTTGAACCAACTGGTAAATTTTATTTTACTGATGGACCTGATGGATCTCAAACTACTAAATACGATAATGAAATCGCAGATATTGAATACTATATTAGAACTCATAATGATAAGCCTAGTTTTGATGGACAAACTTTCAAATTAAAAGAAGGAACGTCTATTGAAGTAAAAGATGAAAATGAAGCATTAATATTATATAACCCTCTAGAAAATGCTGATATGTTACATATCAACAAATCAAGACATATCTTAACTATCAAAGGACTAAAAGAAGGTGTTTATAATATTAAATTTGCTAAAGGATTAGATCCTAATCATAATGAACAATTATTTTTCTATAATCATTCTACTAGTCAAAATCTAATGACTAGTGGTACTATAGAACCTATTTATGCTAGTATTAAAGTAATAGTTCAAAAACCTAGGATAAATCTTACAAAAATAGATGCCGATACTAAAAGTACTACTCCATCAGGTGAAGGTGAACTAACTGGTGCTGAATATGATCTTTTAGATCATGATAAAAAAGTTATCCGTCATATAGTTATAGATAAAGATTGTAAAGTAACAATCGAAGATCTTGATTATGGAACTTACTATTTAAAAGAAACTAAAGCTGGTAAAGGATATCAACTAGATACCGAATTACATGAAGTTATACTTGATCAAGATAATTCTACTGCAAATGTTAAATTAGAAAATAAAATAATTAAAAAGAAAGTAAAACTTCATAAGAAATTTGGAACTGAACAACATAATAAAGTAGAAGCAGGAATAGTGTTTGATGTTTATAATCGTAAAGGAGAATTAGTTACTAGTGTTACCACTGATGAAAATGGTTATGCTGTTGTGGAACTTCCTTATGGTAAATATACATTTAAACAAGCTACTTCTACTGAGGGTTATGCAAAAGTAGATGACTTCGATGTATATATCAACGATAACTTAGATTATCTAGATTTAGAGTATGATCTTTTAGATTATATTATAGAAGTTCCAGATACTGGTGTAAATGAACAAGGTTCTTATTTTATAATATTACTTTTAATAATTAATGGACTATCATATGTTAAAAAAGAGATATATTTATAACATTATAATTATATTAATTTATTTAACTTCTTGTATTTTAATATATAATAATTCTAATGATTATAAAAGGAAAAACAATGATAATAAAAATATTCATGTTAATAATGATAATTCTAATAATAAAAATGATGTAGAGAAAAAAGGTATAGTTAATATTGCATCTAAAAATGATGATGTTATAGCGACTATTGAAATACCTAAAATAAATTTAAAAGAAAATATTTATAAAATAAGTAGTTCACAAGAAGATGTTAATAAACATGTAGTAATATTAGAAAATTCCACATTTCCTGTGGAAAAAGAAAGTATTCTTTTTATAGCTGCCCACTCTGGAAATGGAAACAATGCTTATTTTGATAAAATTGATGAATTATCCACAGGTGATAAAATTAAATTTTTCTATAAAAAACATTTATACACATATATTGTTGATAAAAGTTTTTTACAAGATAAAGATGGATATATTAGAATATCTAAAACTAATAAGCATGAATTAATTTTAACTACATGTAGTACCACTGATAAAAATAAGCAATTAGTAGTTAAAAGTATAAAAACAGAATAATTATTCTGTTTTTAGTGCTTCTTCTAAAGCGGCATAAAATTGATCATCATTTTCTCTAGTTGGATCATTTTTATATTCTTCGTTTATATCTACTATGACATCAGGAGTTATACCTTTTTTATTTAACCAATTACCTTTTGGAGTTAACCATTTTTCAGTAGTATATTTGATACTAGCGCCACTTGATAATTCATATGCTTTTTGAACTGTTCCTTTACCATAGCTTTTAGTACCTACTGTAACAGCATTAGAATATGATTCCTTAAAAGCCGCAAGTAAAAGTTCTGAAGCACTGGCACTGGCACCATTACATAATATAACTACTTTATAATCTCTTTGTTCCGCAGTTTTATCTTTATAATAAGTTTTCTTTCCCTTTTCTTCTATTTGATAAATAACTTTACCTTTCTTTAAGAATAAAGACATTATTTTAGATACTTGATTAAGATGTCCTCCTAAATTATTTCTGACATCTATCATTAATGAATTAATATTTTTACTTTCTAATGATTTTAATTCTTTCTTAAATTGTTTATAAGTATTAGCTGCAAAAGTATCTATTACTATATAACCAACTTTTTGACCATCTTGTTCTATTATTTCAGATGTTACTGATTTCATTTCTATATTTCCACGAGTAATCGTTGCATTAATTTCTTCTCCGTCTCTTCTAACTGTAATTTTTACTTTTGTTCCCTTTTTACCTTTTACTAAATTAGTAATTTCAGATAAAGATTTTTTCTCTACATTTTTATTTCCAACTTTTATAATTTGATCATTAACTTTTAGACCAGCTTTTTCTGCTGGAGAATTTTTAGACATTTCAATTATGATAGCTTTTCCATCTTCAGATGAAACTGTAGCTCCAATACCTGAATATATTCCATTTATTGTTTCATTAAATTCTTCTGAACTAGATTGATCTAAATACATTGAATAAGGATCATCTAAATAATTTATTAATCCTTTAATACCGGCATCAACTAATTTTTTCTTATCTAACTTCTTATCATAATAATTATCAATAATATTATTATAAGTATTTATTAATTCTTCTAATTCAGCAGGAACTCTTGTAGTTATTGTTCTATCTTTAGTAAAAGTAATTACATTACCTATAATAAATCCAAAAAGTATAGCAATTAAAACTATTATAACTACTTCAAATACTGAAAAATATTCTTTTTTATCTATTAGAGATTGTTTATTCTTTTGTCTTTTTCTAATTTTCTTTTTTTGTTGATTAAAATTTTTAAATATTTTGGACACTATATCACCTTCTTAGTTAGGACTATTATTATAATATCATATTAATGAAAAAAATAAAAACTTATATCTTCTCCTATTATATTATAACACAAAAAGATATTGATGTTCTCAATATCTTTAATTTCTTTATGGCGCCTCAACTAGGACTTGAACCTAGGACCCCTTGATTAACAGTCAAGTGCTCTAACCAACTGAGCTATTGAGGCAAGTAATAATCATAATGATTATTAACTTAATTTACTTTTTATTTCTTCTTCATCTGTAATATATTCTGTAACTTCACCTTTGGTGATTTTTATTAAAGTAGGTCCCTTTACTTTTAAGTTTTCTATACTAGTAGGTTCTTCATCAGTAGTTTCTCCTACATAATCACGATTTAATCCTTCTTTAGTATCTACATAATAAATTGGTGTATGATCTTTTTTCTCTTTATAACTACTATAAGTTTCAGTATAAGTAGCATTATCTACTGTATTATAAAATAATACATAATATTCATCATCTTTTTGATTAAAAGTAGAACCTGCGAGAATTTTATCACTTTGGATTGTAGCTTCTCCTACCTTGTTTTTATAATCACTATTACTACTATGATTTGTAATATATTCAGTTAATAAATATACTGCTCCAAATATTAAAACTACAATAATTAAATATTTAACTACATTACCAATTTCTGTTGTTTCTGTTGAACCTTTAACATCTAATTTGATGTTATTGTTTCCTTTTTTAGTTTGTTTATTTTTTATATTTTTATTACTATTTTTTTTCTTTGCCATTCTCCCTCACCTAAAATTATTTTATCACAATTAGAAAAAAAAGAAAAGAGAAATTAAAAAGCTACATCATCGTAGCTTTTATTTCATAGTAGGTATAGCACTGATAGATCTTGCAACTTCTATTAATTCTTCTTGATTCATAACATCACTTACCATATAGTAATCTACTCCTCCACTAGTCCATGTAAGTGAATCATCAGTCATAACACCTAAAGTATCCATTAATTGATATGGTTCCCCATAAGTAGGTACTATTGTTAAATCTTTTTCTTTAGTTGATGTTTCTTCTACTAATACAAATGATTTTTCTCCTTCAAAAGTCATTATTATTCTTTCACCATTATCTTTTTTTACTTTCTCTTCATTTGTTAATTTTGTACCATCAGGTAATACTAAGGGATATATACTATCATCTAATTTACCTGTTTCTTCTACTTCATCTTCAACATTAGCAGTTTTCATAATTGTTTCTAAGTTAAAATAATTTTTCTTAAAAGTAGGTGAATAATCTATCTTCTTAAATGTCATCGTTAAGTTTGGAATATTATCTTCATTAAGAACTTCTATTTTTTTGAATTTCAATTTTTTATTTAATATTATTTTCTGTTTTACTAGTTTTCTATTATTAGGATAATTAACTTTAGTTATAAAATTATAACTGTCTTTTGTTTCTTTAAATGTTCTATTATCATCATTTTTTATATCGTTAATAATAGATTCAAGTAAATATATTTGAGAATTATCATATGGCCAATCACTTTGGAATTTAAAACTTTTATTTAGTTTAGGAGTCAACACATATACACCATCTTCATTTTTTAAGATTATTTGTTCATGATTATTGGCAGTGTTTTTTAAACTAACTTTGTATTTATCTTTTTTCTGAAAAGCTACTTCTACTTTATAATTATAAATATCATCATTATTAACTATTTCTAAATTACCTGTTAAATAATATGCAGAAGCTTTTTGTTGTTTTTTTTGTAAATCTTTTATTATTTGTTTTTCTCCATACTTTCCACATCCTGTTAGACATAAACATACTAATAATAAAATTAAAGATGAAATTTTAACGAAATTATTTTTCATAAAGACCTCCTATATATTCTTTCATTTAAGTATATGGGTTTATTTTTTAAGTATTACAAAGTAATTAAGAAAAAAATAATTTTAACAATAACAAAAAATAGCTAAATAAAGCTATTCTTTGTTATTATCCTACTATTTTATATGGACTATCTTGTGTTCCTTCTCCACTCAACTTGATATTTGATTTCAGATATACAACGGGATGGACATTTCTGCCGTAGGCCATCCCAGCACCATATGAGTAGACGTAGTACACACTGCCATAGGTGTGGACATAGAACACGCAAGACGAGGAGTCGGAAAGCGGAGTAATTGTCCAATAATCATATGTTTTTCCAAACATCCAGCCTTTCATTGCATTTGTTTCTCCACATTTTCCACCATCACTCGGTGTATTATAACATCCATCCGCTACTCCTTTGTCATATGTATATCCAAAATCACTTGGGTATGGTAGCCCTACATTTCCATTCCATGTCGTTTCTCTACTGACTGTACAGTTCCCTTTAGTTTTACATGTCTCGCTTCCTCGCTCTGATGTATAAAATCCATCTGTACTTCTAGTCATATCCCATGTCGCTCCTCCTAAATACCATCTCATATTCTCTATTTGATTATGTGATGTATCTGTTAATCCATTACCTGTAAAATCACATGATGTGGTTGTTGGTGTTGCACTTGTTGTTCCTGAACTCCCAAAAACAAATCCAAATGGACATTCTCCACTTTCTCTTGTCCAGTAAATTCCACTATTTAATAATTTATTTAACTCTGATGGTCTTTCCCATTTATTACTTCCATAATTTCCATTGTTATTACCACTTGTTCCATCTCCATTTGTACTTGCATTTGAATTATCCCATGAATAAACTCCTATACTATCTGCTCTGATTAGTTTGATTCTCCATGCTTTATCACCTGATGCATTCTCTTCATTTGTTACTCCGATTATTCTCCATCCTGCTTGTTCATCATTAAATGTTACATAGTTATTTGGACTATCTCCTATATATCTATAACTTGTACTTCCGTCCGGATGACTTATCTCAAACATCTCTTTCTTTTGTGCATCATTTGCTGCAGTATATGTTAACGTCTTTGGATTGGCTTTGTCTTTTAATATTTCTGCTCCACTTGGATTTTTTATTGTTATGCCAGTTGTGATTGGTGTTGATATATTTTGGTTACCTGTTGCATCTGTTACTGCTCCTTCTTTTACATTCATTGTAAGTAATCCTGATGATTTAAAATCTTTTAATGTAAATGTATATCTTTTTCCATCTGTTATAGAGCTACTTGATGATAATGTCTTTGTTACATTACTTGTGGCATCTTCTCCTCCTATTGTTACTGTGACTTCTTCATTAGTTAATTCTTTTGTTATACTTCCTGATGTGTCTGTACAATCTATTGAGATTGTCGCTGTTTCTGTTGGGGCTATCTCTTTTGGTGGATTCTCTGGTGTTGTATCACTTATCTTACATACTGGTATTGTTGTATCATTTGCTTTTGCATAATATGTTGTGTTGCTTGATACTTGTATTTCTCCTGTTACTCCACTTGTTTGTTCTTGGTTGTTTGTCCAATATCCTTTATCATATCCTTTATTTGGTGTTATATCAGGTAATGTGACACTACATGTTCCATTATCTTTATTCCTTGTACATGTGAGTTTTGTTTGTTCTCCTATACTTTGTACTCCTGCACCTTTTTCTAAAGTTACAGTTATAGTTTCATTTATTGTTAGTTCTGTTGTTATATTTGTTAACTCATTTCCATTTCCTTCTGTATCTTTTATTACTCCTTCTGCTATTCTTAATGTTAAAGCTCCTAAGTTCTTAAATCCTGATATATTTACTGTATATCTTTTTCCATTTGGTATATCACTTGATGATACACTCTTTGTTAAATCTGT
>CANQVR010000054.1 GCA_947627375.1 uncultured Bacilli bacterium
TATACCCTTATCCTACTAAAAAAAAAAAAAAAAACCGCAATATAATTTTTGCGATTTTTACTGACAATTTTTACCATTGGTTATTTTCTTCGTGTATACTTTAGGTTTATTACTATCCTTTGATGTGATTGTTGCGCTTATCAAGTCATGATCAATTAACTTAATTAACTTATTTTTATCTTTTTTAAAAACAGTTTTTTCCTTTTCTTTTTTATTATTTTCTACGATAAGATTATAAAACTTAACCTTACTGAATTTATTTCTATTTTCTTCTAATAATATTCTTTCATTGTGAGTTAATTTCTTTAAATCATTATCTTTCATCATTAAATCTATCTTTTTATTTAGGTTGTTTTTTATTTTTTGAGATTTATTGATTGCATACTTTAAATTTATAATAGGAACTATATATAATAAATCTTTAAAATTTAATTTTTTAATTTTCTTTATCTCTTCATTGAGGACTTTATTTTCATCTATATTACATTTATAACCTTTATGAGGTATAATTAATTTTAAATTCATATTTGAATTTATTGTAATTATAGAAGATATTATTAAAGTAACTAATTCTAAACTTAATAATAAAATCATCTTTTATGCCCCTTTCATGCTTTATTATATATTAAATTCTTTATTTTTTCAATATGTGCTATAATAGGTGAAAGGGAGGACATTATGAATGATTTTGTAAAATTAGATGTAGCTTTAGAAATTCTTGCTACTAAAATAGCTTTAGAATCTAAAAATAGTAATGGATTAGATTCTAATATGAAATCTTTACTTAATGAAAGAGAACGTTTATATCAAGGAGATAAAGAAATTATCGATAAGATATTTACCGAATACTCTCCTGAAATTAAAAAACTAACTAAAAAGAAAAGCCGTTAAATTTTAACGGTTTTCTTCTTTATACCAACTTTCTAAGATATCTTTTGTAACAAAGCCTGATTGTTTATTTACAAGTTTTCCATCTCTATAAACTAAAAGTGTTGGTACAGCCATAATTCCATGTTCACGGGCTAAATCTTCATGTTCATCTATATCTACTTCGATTACTTTAACTTTACCTCTTGCCTCAGCAAATTCTTCAATGACTGGTTCTAACATTTTACAAGGACCACACCATGTAGCATAAAAATCTACTAAAACATCACCTGTTTTTACTTCTTCATTAAAATCTTCTTCTTTTAAGTGTTTTAACATAATATCACTCTCCTCTATATTTATCTACTACTTCTTCAATTCCTTTTACTTTTTCTAACTTCTTATTATCAATTAAAATATCTACTGAACTTGGTTTGATAACTTTATATTTTAAAAGTGTATCCATAGTCTCTAAATTAGCTTCATTTTTAGACATATCTTCATCATAGCCATCTCCTACTAAAGTAAAGATGTCTTCTAAGGCTTCATTTAATCCTCCTAGGGACTTTGAAAGTATGGGACTTTTATACATTATTGCCTCAGCCAGTGGAGATGAATTAATACCTATACTCGAAAGAGGTATTGCACATAGTGTAAGGACTAAGAAAACTATTATATACCCTTCTAAAAAACCTACTATCGCTCCAAGTATTTTTGAAGGTAGTGAAAGAACAAAAGTTAAATCTACTGCTTTTTGAAGTAAACCAGTAAGCTTTAAAATAAGTCCAAATATAGCAAATAAAAGTGCCGATACTACGACAAACGCAATAAGTTGATATATGATAACATTTAATGCGACAAGGCCCTCTAGATCTCCGGCAAAATTAAAGAATGGACATATTCTAAATAAAAAGTCTGCAACAGGATTTTTTAAGAAAAAAGCAATAATATAAATAAGTATAGTTCCTATAAACATTACTGTTTGTGAAATAATTCCTTTTTTTAAGCCGTTAACTGTAAATAATCCTAATATTAAAATAATAATTACATTAAATAACATCTTACCACCTTCTTATAATTATTATAACTTATTTTTTATTTTTATGCTATAATATTTAGAAAAGAGGTGTGTATTTATGAATGTCGTTATTAAAGTTGATGATGAAACTAAAAAGAAAATGATCGAATATTATAAGGATAAAAAAAGAAATAAAGTAATTCCTTATGTTGTTTTTCAAGCAGAAGATGAAGATACTGTTATAACTATGTACGAATCAGGTAAAGTTATGTTTCAAGGAGTAAGTGCTGATGTCGATGCTTCGATGTGGGGAGTTGTTCAAAATAATAAAGAAAAAGAGGAAGAAAACATTAAAAATAGTAAATATTATGCTTGCTCTAGCGTCGGTAGTGATGAAGTTGGAACAGGAGATTATTTTGGTCCGATTGTCGTCAGTGCTACTTATGTAAAAAAAGAAGATATTGCCTTTTTAGAAAAATTAGGAGTTGCTGATTCTAAAAAATTAAGTGATGAAAAAATTAAAAAAATCGCTCCAGAAATTGCTAAAAAAATTCCTTATCGTAGTATGATTCTAAGTAATAAGGAATATAATGAAAAACATACTTCTTCATTAAATATGAATAAATTTAAAGCTGTTTTACATAATAAAGTTTTATATCAACTTATAAGTGAAGAAAAACCTAAATATGATTATATTATTGTAGATGAATTTGCTAAAGAAAATAGATATTATGGATATTTAAATGGAGTTAAAGATATTCAAAGAGATATTACTTTCATGACTAAAGCTGAAGATAAAAATTTGGCAGTTGCTTGTGCTTCTATTATTAGTCGTTATATATTTTTAAAAGAATTTGATAAACTTAGTGATGCTCTTCATATTCCCCTTATTAAAGGCGCTTCTCGTGATGTCGATAAAATTGGTGAAGAAATCGTTGAGAAATATGGTGCTGATAAACTTAATGAATGTGCCAAACTTAATTTTATAAATACAGAAAGAATCTTAAAGACTAAAATCATTTAGTTCATGTAAACTAGATTCTTTTTTTGTTTACAATTAACGTTTTTTAGAGTATATTAGTTTTAGAAAGGAGTATTTTGTATGACGAGAGCTGAGTTAAAAGAAAAAGCTAAAAGAAGTCTTGATGGTAGATATGGTAGTGTTATTCTTGCTTTAATTGTTGTTAGTTTAATTACTAGTGTTATAGCTGGTATTCCTTATGGAATATGCTATTATTATAAAGTAGATAAAGTAACAACTCTTAGTATTGTCCATTGTGTTTCAATATTTTTAAATTGTATTATAGGTATTGGTATGTATTATTACTATTTAAAAATTTCTCGTGATGAAGAAGCAACAATATCAGATATTTTTAGTAAAGTAAATTTATTCATTCCATATTTTATAATTTCAATTTTAACATCAATTTTCATAGCTTTATGGTCAATATTATTTATAATTCCAGGTATTATTGCATCTTATGCTTATTCTCAAGTACAGTTTATTTTACTTGATAATCCTGAAATTTCACCACTTGAAGCAATTCGTAAAAGTAAAGAAATGATGCATGGCCATAAAATGGATTTATTTGTATTAAATCTTAGCTTTTTAGGTTGGGCTATATTAGGTATATTTACTTTTGGATTATTATACCTTTGGTTAGGTCCATATATGTCAGTGACTTTAGCAAATTTCTATAATGATCTTGCTAAACAAAATAAGAAAAAGAAGAATTAAAAATCTTCTTTTTTTATTTTGAAAGTATAATAAGTATATATAATATTTTCATTTTTAATAGTAGCAAGAAGTTTTTTTTCTTCTTCAGAATTATTCTCATACCATTTAAAAAATCTTTTTTCTTTATAAGAAGTATCTTCTAATAATCTTTTATAGTCATCGATACTAAAAAAGTTTATTTTATCTTTAAATATATCTTTACAATAACCATTAATAATTTTGTTTATAGTCTTAATATTAGAATAATTACTAAACTCTCCTATTATATATCCATTTGGAGTAAGATGCTTTCCTAAACTTTCCAAAAATAGTTTTGGATTTTTTATCTGCTCTAGTAAATTTCCTATTAAAATATAATCATAGAAATATTCTTTAGCATCATTAATATTTTTATAAATAGTTGTAATATGTTTAGAAATATCTCTTTTATTAGAGTCTTCTTCTACTCCTTCTATTATAATATTTTTATATTTATATTTTAACTCTAATATTGTAACTCCGATACCTGCATTTAATTCTAAGATTTTAGTAGGTTTTTCTATTAAAGGGAATGATGCAGTTTTTATTTCATCAAATGAAAAGGTATTAAACTTCCATTTATGATAGAAATATTCTCTATTTTTATTTAATATTTTATAAAATTTGGTTAAATCCTTTCTAAAGGCAGTACCTAAAAAATGATGAATAAAACAATCATGACACAACATAAGTTTATAATCCAATTTTACTATTCTAAGAGATAGATCATTATCTTCTATATAACCTGGAGAATATGCTTCATCTAAAGTTTTTAAATTATCGATAACTTCTTTTTTGATCAAAAGACAAAAACCTATTAAAAATATTTTTTCTTCCCATCTTGCTGGATTAGAAATATTATTTTCTAAAGCAAACTGTTGCATTTTTTCTAAATCATCATAAGAAAAGTCTACTCCTTGCCTATTTTCATTTTGATTACATACTGCTCCTGCTGCTCCAATATCATCTTTACTATAAAGACATGTTTTTAAATTATTAAGCCAATTAGTAGTAACTATAGTATCATTATTTAATAAAAGAACATCATTATCTTTCTCTTTTTGTTTTATGCCTTGATTACAAGCTTTAGGAAACCCTAAATTAGAATCATTAAAAATAACTTTTATATCTTTTCTTTTTTTTAAATATTTTCTAGTTTCATCAGTAGAATTATTATCTATTACAATTATCTCATAAGAAGAAGGATCAGTATATTTTTTAATATTATCTAAACAATTTTTAGTATATTCTAAATTATTATAAGTTACAATTATAATACTAGTTTTTCTATTCATGTTTATACCTCAATAATTTATATGAATAGAAAATTTATTTATTAAAAAAATGCTCAATCTTGCTTGATTGAGCGTTTTTTTAACCTACGCAGTTACCTGTTATATTATTATCACATGGTTTTTCAGTTGGAGTATTTACTTTTCCAGAAAACCAAACTTCTCCTGTTTCTTTATCACGAATGAAGAATATGTAAGGTCTATCGAAAGTCATATCAATAGTTTCGATTGGAACATCATATAAATGTTCAAAACCACATGTTGCGGCTCCTATTCCACTAGATTCAGTTGCAGCAGCAGCTTTAATACCATCATTTGAAAAGTCAATATTTGCTTTATGAGAAATTGTATCAATATATGTTTCTTTATCTTTAATCATATTTTGTAAATTTGCTTTATCACTTTTAAAGATATCTTTAATACCCAAAGTTTCTAAGTCTTTTTGTAAATCAATTTTACTTTCAAAATTAAACATTGGAATATATCCAGTTATTTTAGTAACTTTTCCTTCAGTGAAGTTCTTATTTTCAATTGTTTTAAGTTTGTCTATTATATTATTAATATTTTTCTTATCCATATTTTTTATAAAGTTGTCTATTTCTTCGTATTTAGGCATTATTCCTATATATTGTAAAGTTGTACCATCATATTCTTGTAAATCTTTAGCAAAAGCTTTTACATCGTTATCATTATAAATCATAAAATCAGTAGATGTATCTAATTTCTTATAATTTGAATTAAGTTCTTCTATAAATTTATTTACATATTGTTCTACTGTAAGAGATGAATCAACACATTCTCCTCCTGTAGATATATAATTTGTATATTCGTTTGTAATAGTATTTCTAATGTTTTCTTCTCCTAGTTCTTTTACAATATCATAATTATTTATTGATGCTCCTATTTCTACTGCTTTAGCATACATTTTTTTATCATTAAAACTTAAACTTTTATAACTTTCATCTGAATCAAGTGGTGCGATCATTTCACTATATTTTTCATGGTTATATTTTACATCATAAAAATTTGGATTTGGTGTTGTTGTCTCTGCAGTAGAATTTTGAATTCTTTGTTTCCAATCCATATCAATACCTAAAGCATTAACTAAAATAAATCTTTTATCGCTAATATCATCAAATAAATTATTAATTAGACCAAGTGTTTTTTCGTTAACCCAAGCGTTTTCTTTATCTGGTGTTTGAAAATTATCAAAAACAATATCAGCATTATATTTTTCTTGAAGATTATTAATATAACTTTCTTTAACGTTTTCTTTATAATCATCTTTTATAAACATAGCGTTAGCAAAAGACATATTTTTACTATTGTTATATTTTTTTGTCTTATAATCTCCTATTACACTTGTAATTTGTTCTTTAGAATCAGCACCTGCGCCACTTTGTAACATTGATAAAGCATATTTAATAGAAAGTGGACTATATATAATATTTTCATCTTTATTCTCTAGTTTTAAAATTTCTAAATCAAAATTATCTAATCCATTTCCTTCCATACGATATTTAGATTCTACTTTTTTCGTTTTTGTTTTTATTTTTTCTACTTTTTTAGGCATAAATTTTAAATATGCAAAAAATCCTGTTCCTCCAATTAATATTAAAATTAGAATAATTATTATCGTTACTTTTTTACTTTTTTTCTTTTTCTTTAACTTTTCATTATCCATAAATTTCACTCCTTTATTTTATTATAATCAAACCACTTATTATTTACAAAATAAAACTATTACTAATATGTATAGTAATGTAAAACTTATTCTTATAAATCTCTTATTAAGTCAAAAAAATCAGTCATTTTAGACTGATTAAACTTTAGATTTAACTCTAAAACATATGATAATATCATATCTAAGTTATAATAAAACTTGTAACATAATTTTGTTTCTTATTATATCCATATGTGCAATTTTTGCACATGTGTTATTTTTTTCTAATTCCTCATCAGTATAAAAAACAAAGTAAATGTATTACAATTCTCTATAAATTAGTTGTTTTTTATACTAATCGCATTTTTTTAAATTAATACCAACATTAGAACGTACTCTAAACCCTATCGCAACAATCTTATCAAGATTATTTTACATTATATGATTTTTTATCTTCAGCAGTTATTCGGAATTTCCGAACAATTGAATTTTCATCTAATTCTCCTTCTTCTAAAATATGCTTTATATGTTCAGAAATATTAGATTTACTAGACTTATATAATTTTACTAATTGATTTTGATTCAACCAAACTGTATTATCTTGCATAGTAACTTCTATATTATTATTACCATTTTTATCTTTATAAATTATTATATTACCATGATCATTCATACTTATTCCTACTAAAAAACTAATAAATTTTAAAAATGGTGCCGATTGCGAGAATTGAACTTGCCTCTGATCCTTACCAAGGATCTGTTTTACCACTAAACTAAATCGGCATATTATATTTATAATAATTGTTATTATAAATATAATTTTAATTATTAAAAAATTTAATCATTTTCAGCAAACACATTATAAATAGATTTATACTTATATCCTTTTTTCATATAGTTAGTATCTTCAACTAATATTTTTAATTCCACTAAATTATCAATAATTTTTGATACTATATTTCTAGAAACACCAGATTCTTCTATAATATCTTTCTTAGTAAATACTACTTTTCTTATTATTATAGGCATTATTCTATATACAGAATTTCCTTTTATTATTTTTATTTTTTCCATATCTTCTTTATATATTTTTTTTATTTTTTTTATTTTTAATATATAATTATTACATTGCTCTATAATACATTGTAAAAAAAATTTTATAAATCCCAAAATATTTCCCTTTCTACTTTCAGTTAAAAATTTTTGATAACTTGGTTTATATAATTCTATTACTTCTGACAAAAATAGTATAGGTATATCTTCTGTAAGCATAGCAAGTTGTATTGGAATAAGTGCTCTACCAAGTCTTCCGTTACCATCTCTATAAGCATGTATAGTTTCAAATTGATAGTGAGAAATAGCAAGATTTACAAATAGAGGATCTATATATGCATCATTCATATAATGGTATAGATTATCTAAAAGTATTGGAACATCTTCTGGAACTGGTGGAATAAATATTGCATCTTCAATAGTACAATTTTTGGGACCAATCCAATTTTGAATAGTTCTTATATGTCCAGGTTCTTTATTTTCTCCCCTAACACTATTTAATAAAATCTT
>CANQVR010000055.1 GCA_947627375.1 uncultured Bacilli bacterium
TATCATCAAGTGATATACCAAATGGAAAAAGATATACAGTAAATATATCAGGATTTAAAAACTTAGGAGCCTTAACTTTAAGAATAGCAGAAGGAGTAATAAAAGATACAGAAGGAAATGGAAATGAGTTAACAAATATAACAACAGAACTAACAATAAATGAGACAATAACTATAACTCTAGAAAAAGGAGAAGGAGTAGAATCAATAGGAGAACAAACAAAACTCACATGTACAAGGAATAAAGATAATGGAACATGTAATGTAACCCTACCTTCTATCACACCAAGTGTTGAAGGATTTACAGGATATTGGGGAGAAGAAGCAACATCTCATGAAGGAAAAGAACCTGGAGTAATAGAAGTAAGTGGAGATAAGACATATCATGCATTAGTAAAGAAGACAGTAACAACGACATATCAAAAAGCAGGAGGAGTAACATCAACTGGAAAAGAAAGTGATACATGTACAATGTATGGAAATGATAAAAGTTGTAGTGTAGAATTACCAGAGATCACACCATTAACAGGATATAATGAACCAGGATACTGGACAACTGATCAATCTCAAGAGACAGGAGAGACCCCAGGAACATCAATTAGTGTAAGTGAAGATAAAATCTACTATGCCAAAGCCAATGATACAACTGCCCCTGTATGTGAATTAGTAAGTACTGAACCATCAAGTGGAGAAGTAGAACCTAGTGGTACAGTCAAAATAGTAGTTGACTGTACAGATACAAGTGGAAGTCTATCAAAAGACTTAACAACAGAAAATGTATCAATAACATTAGAAAATGAATCAGAAACAGCGGATATAACAGTAGATAATGAAAAAATAATAACAAATGGAAAGGAATATACTATAATACTATCTAATTTTTCTGCAACAGGATCACTAGCAGCAACCATTGAGGAGAATTCAGTAACAGATGCAACAGGAAATGGAAATGACTTAACAACACTAACAACAGGATTAATAATAAAATCAGAACCTAAATTACCTGATGAAATTATAGAAGATACTTCTATGACAACAACATCAGGTTCATATGTTAGTGGAAGTGAAGACTCTCATAAAATGTATGAATTCTCACATGATGGTCCAAAAGATTATAGATATATAGGAAATGATCCATATAATTATGCAACATTTAATGGAGAAAATGCAGGTTGGAGAATAATGGGAATATTTAATGATTCAGATGTAACAGGAAAAGATACAAACTATAAAATAAAATTAATAAAAGATAAATCAATAGGCAATAAGGCATGGGATGCAAGTGGCTCTTATGGTTCAAACGATTGGACTAGACCAGCAGAATTAAATACATATTTAAATAATGATTTTTGGGATACATTAGATATTGAACAAACAAAAGTAGAGATTATGGAATGGCATTTGGGAGCACCTGCATGGGATGCTAATAGAAGTACGACATCATATTATAGTGAAGAAAGAAGTACTACAACAGCAGGAGCAGGAGGAGCAACCAGTTTTACAGGACATGTAGGATTAATGTATACAAGTGATTATTATTACACATATGCAAATGGAGTAGATTCAACATGTTATGATAAACCGTATAATTGCTATTCTAGTGGAGGAGGGAAACCAGCTAACGGATGGTTATTTAACAGTGATTATCAGTGGATGATTACTCCTTACTCCAATGCTGACAACCTTGTATATCGTGCCCATAACAACGGACGAATTGGTAACGTAGGTTCTGTGGGGAAACCATACGCGAATAACATGTATGGGGTCCGCCCTGTCATATATTTAAAATCTAATATTGGTGTTACTGGGGGTACAGGAACTAAAGCAAAACCTTATACTTTGGGAGAAAAAGATAATGGAGATACAAGTTCTCCAGTGTGTTCAATAGGATCAGTAACTCCAGAAGAACCAACGGTAGAAGATAAAGTACAAATAAAAATAAAATGTACAGATAATAAAGGAAAAGTAATAGAAAATACACCATTAACAAAAGAAGATATAGAAGTAAAAATAAATGGGGAACTAGCATCAATATCAACAAAAGAATTAAGTAGTGCAAATTCAATTGAAAATGGAATAGAATATACATTAACACTATATGGATTTGAGGACCCAAAGAAAAATGGTTCACTATCTCTAACAATACCCGCAAATAAATTTGTAGATGTAACAGGAAATGCTAATATTAGAACAATCTTAACAGCAGCAACAATAAAAGGAAAATTAGGAGAAATATTAGGATTACCATTTACAGAGAGTACAGATTATTATAGTGCAACAGATGATGAAAAACATAGACTATGGCAACTTTATCACGATGGAACAACAGAATATAGATACATAGGAAACATACCATATAACTACTTAAAGTTTGAAGGGGATACAAGTGATAAAGTATGGAGAATAATCGGAGTATTTAAAGATGAGAGTGCAAGTGGAGATACAAAAGAAAAACTAAAAATAATGGAAGAAGATAATGGAACGGAAGCTTGGGATACAGATGGCTATAATGACTGGGCAAACTCAAGTTTGCAAAAATATTTGAATTCAGGAACATATTGGAGTGAGTTATCTCAAGTAACAAAAGATAAGATAGAGAACATGAATTGGTATGTAGGAGAAGGAATTATTAGTGATAGTACATCATCACTTTATAGTAGCGAAAGAAAAAGCAATAGATGGAAAGGAAATGTAGGATTAATATATCCAAGTGATTTTGGGTATACATATGCAAACGGAGTTAGTTTATTATGTTATGAAATGTCAGATACTTGTTCTCATGACATAAAAAGAAGTTGGATGTATTATGATTCTTCTTATTATTATGAATTTTGGACAATTATCATGGGTTCCTCATGGGACGCGGAAACTTACGCTTATTATATTGACTTTTCTACCCTTTCTATTTCTTCTCCAGTTCTACTTTCTTCTACGCATGTAAGTCGTAGTATTAAACCTGTAGTGTATTTAAAATCTGATATCGAAATTACTGAAGGTAGAGGAACATCTGATGATCCATATATAATAAAGTAATGAAATAGTAATATGAAATCATAAAAATTTATAAATTAAATGTTTATGATTTTTTTCTATTGACATATAATTTTATTGGGTGTATATTAGATTTTGGTTAGGAAACTAACTAAAAGAGGTGTGTACATTGAAAAGATATCCAATAAGAGAAATAAAGAGTTTTGAAAATGAAATAAAAAGAAAAATATTTATAAAAGATAAGAAATTTATTGTAAATAATTATTCTCAGATACAAGTAGTACAATACTTACTTGATAATATTAATAAAGATGTTTCCCAAAAAGAACTTGAGAATGTACTAAATATTAGAAAATCTACTATGTCTGGGATAATTGATACAATGAGTAAAAAAAATATTATAAAAAGAGTATCTTCTAGTAGTGATGGACGTAGTAAAATAATTAAATTTACTGATGATAATATAAAACATCATAAAGAGATAGTTTCTAAAATGAAGAAAATTAATAATATTATTACTAAAGGTATCAGTGAAGAAAAATTAAAGATATTTTTTGAAGTACTTGATACTATGAGAGATAATTTAAATAAGGAGGAGTTTGAAATTGATAAGATTATTTAAGAATTTTACTAAAAAAGAGATTTTATTATTTTTAGTTTGTATATTACTTGTAGTAGTACAAGTTTGGTTAGATTTAAAAGTACCTGATTATATGTCTGAAGTTACTAGACTTGTGCAAACTGAAGGTAATAATATAAATGATATATTGATACAAGGTTTTTATATGATTTTGTGTTCAGTAGGTAGTCTTGCAACAGCAGTTATAGTTGGATATTTTGCCTCTTTTCTTTCAGCGTCTTTTTCTCGTACTATTAGACGTAAGATATTTACTAAAGTAGAGAATATGGCAGTTGCTGAAGTTAAGAAATTTTCTATTCGTAGTTTAATTACTAGAACGACAAATGATGTTACACAAATTGAAATGCTTATTAGTATGGGACTACAAATGATGGTTAAAGCACCTATTATGGCTGTTTGGGCACTTTTGAAAATAGTCGATAAAAATATAGAGTGGAGTTTACTTACTGGAGCAGGAGTTTTAATACTTCTTTCTACAGTGACAGTTTTACTTATTATAGTACTTCCTCGTTTTGCAAAAGTTCAAAGATTAATTGATAAAGTTAATGGAGTAACAAGAGAAAATCTTACGGGTATTCGTGTTATTCGTGCTTTTAATGCTGAAAATTTCCAAGAAGAGAGATTTGAAGATATAAATGATGACTTAACAGCAACACAATTATTTAATCAAAGATGTTTTTCAATTATGATGCCGGTGATGAACTTTGTTATGCACTTTTTAACACTTGGTATTTATTTCATTGGAGCTTTCTTGATTGCTGAAGCTTCAATGTATAATAAGATTATTTTATTTAGTGATATGGTAGTATTTTCTAGTTATGGAATGCAGGTAATTATGTCATTTTTAATGCTTGCGATGATCTTTATGATGGCACCACGTGCGGGAGTTTCTGCCCGTCGTATTAACGAAGTGTTAGATGAAGAAGATTCTATTATATCAGGAGACTTTACAAGTGATACTAAAGAAAAAGGAACGGTAGAATTTAAAAATGTTAGTTTTAAATATCCTGATGCTGATGAATATATACTTAAAAATATCTCATTTAAAGTTAATAAAGGTGAAACAGTAGCGTTCATTGGTTCTACTGGTAGTGGTAAATCTACTTTAATTAATTTAGTACCAAGATTTTATGATGTAACAAAGGGAGAAATTTTAGTCGATGGGATAAATGTTAAGAAATATAATTTAGAAACTTTACACAATAAAATCGGTTATGTTTCTCAAAAAGCAGTACTTTTTGATGGTACTGTTAAAGAAAATGTTAACTATGGTGATAATGGCCGTGAAAAAGCAAATGATGAAAAAGTCCAAAAGGCAATTAGGATTGCTCAAGCAGAAGATTTTGTCTTGAAAATGGAAGGAAAGTACGATGCTCATATTGCCCGTGGAGGTACTAATGTATCAGGTGGACAAAAACAAAGACTTTCTATTGCGCGTGCTATCGCTCGTGATCCTGAACTTTATATATTTGATGATTCTTTTTCAGCTCTTGATTATAAAACTGATGCTGTTTTACGACTAAAATTAAAAGAATATACTAAAGATGCTACACACATGATTGTTGCGCAACGTATTGGAACAATTATGAATGCTGATAAAATTATTGTGCTTGATAAAGGAGAATGTGTCGGGGTTGGAACACATAAACAACTTCTTAAAACATGTGATGTTTATAAAGAAATTGCTTTGTCACAGCTTTCAAAGGAGGAGTTAGAAAATGCCTAGAAGAGGTCCAATGAATAGAGTTCCAGAAAAATCTAAGAACTTTTCCAAATCAATGAAAAGACTATTTTTAAGTTTAAATAAATGGCGTTATCTTGTCATAATTGCTTTACTTTTAGGATCTTTAAGTGCAGTTTTTTCCATTGTTGCGCCTAATATTTTATCAGATTTAACTGATGAAATTACAGAAGGATTAAAACCTAATACTAAAAGACTTGAAAATATTAGTAAAAAGATTATCGTCAATCTAAGTGATCAAAATAAATACATGATGGTTTTAAATGATCCAACTATTCCGCAAACTCTAAAAACACAAGTTATGAATAGTTTTAGTAATCCTACTGTTGATAAAACAGAAATTATGAAGACTATGCCCGATAGTATTTTACTTAAAGTTTTAGATCCAATAGAGGTATATGGTAAAACTATTTCTAGTAAAGATCAACTTAAGTTTATAAAACTTATGAGTGATGTTTCTAAAAAAGATGCGAGTGAAAAAATGCTTAAGAAATTAGATAAGTTGCCTAAGAGTATTTATAATTTAGTTAAACCAGTTATGGATTTAAAAACTATTGAAAAAATTGCTTTATTTATCGCTACACTTCATTTGATAGGAGCTTTATTTAGTTATATTCAATCATATATTATGGCAACTGTTTCTAATAATTTTGCTAAACGTTTAAGAAGTAATATTTCTCATAAGATAAATTCTTTACCACTTAAATATTTTGATAATCATGAAACAGGAGATATTTTATCACGTATTACTAATGATGTCGATTCTATTGGAATGAATATGAATCAAAGTTTATCTATTTTAGTTACTAGTGTTACTTTGTTTTTAGGTTCTATTATTATGATGTTTATTACTAACTGGATTATGGCTTTAACAGCTTTGTTATCTTCTATTTTTGGTTTTGCTTTTATGGGAGTTATTTTGAGAAGATCACAAAAATATTTCTCTCGTCGTCAAAGAGAACTTGGTAAGCTTAATGGTCATATTGAAGAGATGTATTCAGGACATATTGTCGTTAAAGCTTATAATGGTAGTAAGGAAGCCATTACTGAATTTAATAAATTAAATGAAAATCTTTATGTATGCAATAAGAAGAGTCAATTCTTATCTGGAATTATGCAACCGATGATGATGTTTGTAGGAAACTTTGGTTATGTTTTAGTATGTGTTGTAGGTGCAATTCTTACGATGAATGATTTAACTACTTTTGGGACTATTGTCGCCTTTATGATTTATATTAGATTATTTACTAATCCACTTTCACAAATTGCTCAATCTATGACAATGCTTCAATCTACTGCGGCAGCGGGAGAACGTGTCTTTGAATTTTTAGATGAAGATGAAATGGTTAATCAAAATAATATTGTTAAACATTTAGATAAATCTAAAGTTAGAGGAGATATCGAATTTCGTCATGTTAAATTCGGTTACAACAAAAGAAGAACGATTATTAAAGACTTTAATGTCAAAGTTAAAGCAGGGGAGAAGATTGCAATTGTCGGTCCTACTGGAGCAGGTAAGACGACGATGGTTAATTTACTGATGAAATTTTATGATATTAACGATGGTGATATTTTAATAGATGGAATTTCAACGAAAGAATTAACACGTGAAAATATCCATGATTTATTTGTGATGGTTTTACAAGATACTTGGTTATTCGATGGTACTATTGCTGAAAACATTAGATTTAATAAAGAAAATGTCACAGATGAAGAAGTTTGGGAAGCTTTAAAAGTAGTAGGAGTAGACCATTTTGTAAAAACTTTACCTAATGGTATTAATGCTTCAGTTGGAGATGATACTTCAATTAGTAGTGGTCAAAAACAACTTCTTACAATCGCTCGTGGTATGATCGAAGATGCACCATTCTTAATTTTAGATGAAGCAACAAGTAATGTCGATACGAGAACTGAAGAACTTGTGCAAAAAGCTATGGATCGTCTTACTTTAGGTAGAACAAGTTTCATTATTGCCCATAGACTTTCAACTATTAAGAATGCTGATTTAATACTTGTTATGAACGAAGGTAATATTATCGAAACTGGAACGCATGAAGAGTTATTAAAACAAGATGGTTTCTATAAAGAATTATATAATTCTCAGTTTGAAGTAATTAATTAGTTGCATTATCTCTCCATACTAGATATAATTGTATATAATAGTATGGAGGTAAGATATGGAAAGAAGTAAAATAATTAATAAAGAATATATGGATTGGTTAGAGAAATTTACCACTAGAAATGGTAATTTTGATACTAAAAGTATCGGTTATGAGATTAATTTAAGTTCAACTGATAAAATTAATTTAAATAATCTTCATAATTTATATAATGAAATAAAAGATTATGCGATTGAAAATAAGATTGAAGAAAGTTGGACTAATCAATATTCTTATTATTCGATAAAGTATAATGGAAAGGGATATTCTCTTCTTCATTCTAATAGTCAAGATGGTTTGATGATCTGTTTTAAAAATAATAATTTAGATAATATAGATATTGATTGTAATTTCATTTTAGAAAATCATAAAAATGTCAAAAAATTAACAAATAAGAGAGATTTTTAAAAATCTCTTTTATTATTTTTACTTTGGTGTATAATTATTTTAGGAGGCTAACTATAATAAGTCAAGTACTTTTTTATAGTTTGTTATAAAATGGAAAGAATCCCACGCCAAAAAGA
>CANQVR010000056.1 GCA_947627375.1 uncultured Bacilli bacterium
CACGTTCCTTGTGCATAATGACACCTCGTTATTTTTATCACTATTGTCCTTATCATTACTAGAGTTTTTTGATATTTCGAATTTATACTCTTTACCTGTTTTTAGAACAAATCTTGCTACTCTAGGTAGTTTATTACCATTCTCATCATAATCTCCTACAATGATACATTCTATCATATTCTCAAATGCCTCACGATTGAATTTTTTTAAAGTAGATGGGTAGTTATCAAAATATTCATCTATTTCTTTTATTTGTTTAGATAAACCTTTATTTTCATCAAGAATTTTCTCATATTCAGTTATCTTGCTTTTAATGTTATTTAACTGATTTAATAATTCACGTTCTTTTTGAATAAACATTTCTTTTCTATCAATGTCATCATCAAGTTCCATATCAATAATTTTGGATAATCTTTGCTCAATGGTTTCCTTTTCTTTCAGTAAGTTATTTAATTTATCTTGATAATCATTATCACTTAAAACTTCTTTAATTGCTTTAATTAAGGCTTGTTTCGTTTTATGCTTATTTTTGATAATATCATTATAAATCATAACAAAGGTTTCTTCTAATTTTGTTTCACTAATGCCTACTGAATCAGGACAAGCATCAGAATGTTCTCTCTTTTTAAAACAAGTCCAATAATAATTATAAGTTGGTCGTTTTTTAGAATAAGAGCTTTGTCTTCTACAAAAATTAGTTCCACAAAAAGCACACTTGATTTTACCACTAAAAGCATATTTTCTTGTTTCTCTACTTTTGTAATCATTCTTATTAAAAGTTATACCCTCATATCTCTTTTTAGAAATCTCTTGTACTTTATCCCAAACTTCTCTTGAAATGATAGGCGTATGATGATCCTTAACATAATATTTTTCTCTCTCACCTTTATTTCTTACAGTTTTATGAGTAATAGGACTAACTGTATATGATTTATTTTGTAATAAATCACCAACATACTTTTCTTGATGTATCATATTACTAATAGAAGAAGTAGACCATCTGGCTCCTGTATAACTAGGAATTTTCATCTCTTCAAGTTTATTAGCAATTCTTCTACAACCAAGTCCCTCTATATACCAATTAAAAATCATTCTAACAACTTCTGCTTGTTCTTCGTTTATCTCTAATTGTTTTGTTTCTTTATTCCAATCATAACCATAACAATCAGGACTTCCAACATATTCTCCTCGTTTCATCATAGCTTTTAAACCTAACTTAACATTTTGAGATGTGGATTCACTTTCAGCTTGAGCAAAAGCACTATAAAGAGTTAAAAACATTTCACTATCTAAATCTATTGTGTGAATATTTTCTTTTTCAAAATAGACATCAACTTTATTATCTCGTAATTCTCTACAATACTTTAAAGTATCTAAAGTATTTCTAGCAAATCTTGAAATAGATTTAGCTAAAATAATGTCTATTTTGCCATTTAAGGCATCATCTATCATTCGTTGGAATTCAGTCCTATTTTTAACTTGTGTTCCACTAATACCCTCATCAGCATATATTCCTACAAATTCCCAATCAGGATTCGATTTAATCTTTTCAGTATAATATTTTATCTGTGAATTATAACTTGTAATTTGTTCTTCATCATCTGTACTTACTCTTCCATAAGCACAAACTCTTTTCTTTTTATTTGCAATAGTAATATTATTATTTTTTTCTTTGAGATTAGCAGCTATAATCTCAACTTGTGCCATTTATACCTCACTTTCTTTGTTTTAATTTCATTTTGAACTACTGCTTCGTTCTACAAACATTATATCTTATTTTAAAATTTATTTACATGATATTTTAGTAAAAACATTTAATTTTTTCTTTTAATATATAAAACTGTTTTTCAGTTATTAAGTTTAAATTTAATAAATCAAATATGATTGATAGATTAATCAATTCATCAATCATATTATCAATTTCTATTTGGTTTAGATTTTTTGTATCTAATTCTTCAATTACTTTATACAATAAGCATTCTCCTTTCTGTTTTAAGTTTTTAATTCTATTTTTTTCATAACTAATCTCAAATTCCTTTCTATTATTTTTGCAAATAGTCTATTTAAAATCTTTTAATAGATTTTCCATTTCATCAAGTTCTTCTTTGGTAGGTGGAATAGCTTCACATCTTTTGCCATTCCATACCATTACACCATCAGGATCATATCTAATATGTGGGGAACTTCTTCCCTTAATAATTTCATTTGGATTATTAGATATATTAGTTACTGTAATGAAACTTTGTATCTTTTTATTTTGGTCTATATAGGAATTTAGATAACCTTTAACAAATACTTTATTACCTTTAATAAAATAATCTTGATAGGTATTAAATAATTCTCTTGAAATATTTAAACTAACATAAACTTTTTTATCTTCATTTAAGGTATATTTATTAGTAGTTAATCCAAATTTAATATATTTGCCATTCGTATCAGTAATAACATTGATTATTCCTGATATTAAAACTTCATTATAATTTATATCGTCCATTTATCAATTCCTTTCATTTAGTTTTTTTAATTCTTTAAATTATTTAAATATAATTAAAATATTATCTATTATACTTATTTATTATTCTTATATATTTAGTAGAAGTATCGTGCTATGGGGTATAGTAGTATTCTTCCATAGGGTATAGAAGAACTTTGCTATTCAACACTCGTTAGATAGATGTTTCTTTGATAGTTAATTGTTTCAACTCTTATATAATTTGCTTTTCTTAAATTACTAATAGATTTTGATATTGTCCTTTTTGATAGATTTACTTTTTTAGATATATAATCATTACTAGCATAACAATAACCTAGATTATTTGTTAATGCTTTAATGACTCCATATACAAGTTTATCTGTTGAACCTATTGAATTACTTTTAACTATGGAATCATCTAATACAATAAGTCCCATAGTTTTATAATCCTATTTCATAATCGTGTTCTTTTTGTTTTAATTCATCTTGATAAGTTACTTCTTTGGTAGAAGAATCATAGTTAAAATATAAGTGTTTATCTTCTTTATCAATTACTTTAATATTATCTCTATCAACAAGATAGATTTTAAACTCATTTATATTTAAATTTTTCTTTAAATAATCTAAAATATGATATTGTGAGATAGTATCAACCCTGTTTTTTAAAATATCTTCTTTATTTAATAATCTCAATTGGCATTCTCCTTTCTTTCAAAAATTTAAACAACAAAAAAACTTGTATCATCTACAAGTAATCTTTAAAAATAGACATAGTTATCCTAGAGACATTATTTTAAATCTTCGCCCCTAAGATTTTTATTTGAAATAACACATAGTATTTTTTAAAACCCCTTAATTCTTTTTACTTCGTTCTTTGAATTATGTCTTATTTCAAATAGGTTCATTCTATTACTAGAATAGGTACTAACATAAGCCTTTCATCTTACTGTACCTTACTTAACTACGTTCCTATAAACATTTTAGTTAAGTGTTATTGTGTACATTCCTGTTGCATATTCTTGATATACTAGATATTTTAATTGTTCTAATATATCTAAACTCTTTTTCAAACCCTTATTTTTAATTTTAATGGTTTGTTGTATTTCTCCTATATTTATATCAGTTATGATTCTATCAAATCCTTTAGTATAAATATAAGAGTAAATATACTTGGTTTCCTTTGGAATTCTTTTATCTTTCCAAATCTTCTGTGGTACTTCTAGATGTCTTTTATTCATTCATAGATTTCCTCCTTTCTTTTAAATAATTAACATTTTAAAATAACATGTTAAATTTAATTAACACCACTAATATACATAATAATTACTATCTTGTCAACACTTTTTGAAACAAATATATCCAAAATGTTGATTTTATTTAACATATATGCTATTATTAGGGCAAGAGGTGTTCATTATGCAAGAAAAAAGAATTGGTGAAATTATTGCTGAAGCTAGAGAAAAAGCAAACCTTTCACAAAGGCAACTTGCTAAAATTGCTAGTATTAGTAATGCTCAACTATCTAAAATAGAATCAGGAGAAATAGAAACTCCAAATCCTAAAATGCTTAGAAAAATAAGTCAGCTTATCAATGTAAATTACAATGAAATGATGTATAAAATAGGGTTAGGTATGGAAGTTAGTCCTTTAAATCCATTTATTAAAGATTATTATAATAAAATGAATTTAGATGAATTAAATGAAGCTGAAATCAATGTTTTAGGTAGTATTACTAATTTAAAACAATTAGCTAAGTCGTGTGAAGAAAATCTAAATAAAGACATAATCCAAAGTGAAAAAGAATTACTGCTACATACAATAGAAGATACCAATTATCAAATAACAACTTCAAATGAAATTATAAATTTAATACAAAGTTTAAAAGTAAAGGAGAGAAATAAGAATGCAAAAAAATAAAACTCTAATAAGAAATATTGGAATCGTATTATTAAATATTTTTATGGTAGTAAGTTTAGTATTAGTTTTAATGCTTGAAAATGACTATGGTTATAGATTATATTGGGTTATTACACCATTTCTAATGGTACTCGTATTATTAGTAATCAAAAAATGGAGTGCAAGAGGATTAAATGCTGATACAGAAGAATCAAAAGTAATACAAAGATCCTTTGATGATACAACAACTTTATCAACTGTATTTTTTGGTATTATTTATCTATTTATTCAAGGTGTAGAATGTTTTAGAAAAGATATAATAAATAATTCTTATATCATAGTTGGATTCTTTATTGTAATGATTATCTATGAAGCATTTACTTATTTATCAATATATGTAGCTAAAAGAGATACTGCAAGATTATTAGAGAAGAAATACAACCATAAAAGAAAATAACCTTTTTTCTTTTCGTAAGATTAGCAATTAGGTTATTTTCATAAGAAAAAAGCTATCACGTTTTGTGAGTTTACTCATGAAAGTGGTAGTCTTTTTTTTACTTTTTATGAAGTCGTAAGACAAATAAAAAGGCAACAATATTACATTATGAAATTTTGTAATATGTTGCTTAATTGGGTTTCCAAAGGATCACCTTTGGCACACGAAATCTAAGTTGGCTCTGCCGACTTAGTAGTGTGTTACCTAGTCGTCAAAACTAGGTTATTATCAAAATCCATTAGTTACAAAGTTACTTTTGGATTTTGTTTTTTTAATGTTTTTTGTGTAGATTTTTCTAGTAAATCTTGCCAATTTCCTGTAGGCATATATGCAGAAATATCTTCGCCATTTTCACGTGCTCTTTGAAAAGCGTGCCATTCTTCATCAGAAAGAACATTTTTAAAATGATTTGAATAAAATTTATACCAAGCGTTGTATGATGGTGTAGCAGTAACATGTTTGTCGATTTCTGGTTCAGGTAATTCAACTCCAAATTTTGTTGTTTGATACACCATATATTCAATAGCATATTCTTCTTCTGTTAAGTCAATTTGTTCAATTCTTCCATGAGACATTTCGTGACGACAATACCATAAATGTGCACCCATTGCATCTATTTGAAAGTATAAATCTAATTCACTCAAATTTTTTATTTTTTCAGGATCACAACAACCTGGATCAATACCATAAATTCTAGCATTTTTAATTCTATTTTCTTTTTCTTCTTCACTTTCTAAATAATCGCTAACATTTTTAGAATTATATAATTTCAAATTATGTATTTTTGCACCATCAGAAAATGCTCTACCATTTACAATTTCCTTAATTCTATCTTCTGGTGCTACAACATCCCACTCAATAGTTGGCATTGCATCTTTCTCATCTATCCCACTACTTTGAAGATCGTAACTGCATATTGGTTTTTCTCCTCCCATTACCTCTGTTAAAACTGGTAATAGTTCATCTAAAACTTCTCTTGATGTTGAAGCTGTAGAAATTAATAGATATTCATTGCCTTTGAAAGTAATATTAATTTTTTTAGAGTCAAAAGTTCCTTGAACACTACCTCTTAACGCAGCAAATGGATCAGTTTCTAATCTTTCTCCATATTTTGTTTTAAGTAATTCATTTAAATGATAAGAATCACTTACTGTAGTTTTTACCATATTTAAAACCTTCCTTGTTTAGTTATCTATTATAACACATTTTTACCAAAATGAAACATTTTTTGATTATTTTTCTAATTATCTGAATTAATTGTTTTTAGTAACGAATTACAAAAACCTAATATTTAATTTATAAACTAATTTCAAAATCATCTTTATCTCTTTCATTATGAGATTTTTTACTAGTTTTTAAATAACTAGGCACACCTGCATAATCAAATAATTCATCTTCTTTTGTTGTACCTTTAGAAATATCTTTAACATCATACATATCAAAATCTTGATTATCATAATAATCTTTTATTTCACTTGTAGTAGATTCTTTTGTTTTATCATTACCAATTTGTAGTAATTCCCTAAAAAAGTGCTTAATTGCCTCTAAAATAGCTTTAATATAGGATTTTAAATTATTGTTTTCTTCTGTTAGATTATGATTCCTAGTTTTTAAAGATTTTATTTCTCTTTGCATATTTTGATTTTCTTTTTCTAATGATTGATGGCTTTTAGTATAATTATCAACTTCATTAAATAGAGATTCTAGTTTTGGTTGAAATTCTATTGCATTTTTAGTTTCCTTTATAACATTTTGCATACTATCAAAAGTATCTTTTCTAACTTTTACATATTCTTTATCAATAATCGTATTTTTGGTCGTTTTCATTTTTTCTTCAAAATCAGTCATTGCATTATCTAATCTTTTGTTGATAGTTTCAACTTTATTTTCATAATATCTAGTTGTTTTCTTAAATTCTCGTACTTTTTGATGTTTAGCATTACTGCCTTTAATTCCTCGTTCTAGATCATAACCTTTTTCTCTTAATCTATCATTATAAATATCTTGTAATTGTGATAGGTGTAATTTGTCTTTGATGTATTGTTTTTTAGAAATGGTATATCTTTCTGTATTTGTTCTTTTATCTAACTTTTTAACTAAAGGTACAACAACACAATGAATATGTGGTGTTGCTTCATCTAAATGGAGAGTAGCGTGTAAAACTTGCTTTTTTGTATAACCTAAATCATTATAAACAAAGTTCATACAAGTATTTGCCCATTCTAAAATAAAATCTTTATCTTTATCTTTAAAAAACTTGTTTGTAGCTGTAAAAAGTAGTTCATCAGCAACAACACTTTTAGATTTATTTAACATTTCACTATAACTTCTTTTTCTATCATCACGTTCTGTTTTTTGTTTTTCTTCGTGTTGTTTTCTATATTCTTTCGTTAAATTATGAAATCCTTTCACATATTTTTCTTTTAAAGGTACTAATTCTATATTATTTTTGGTTAGTTCTAATTTAATATTAGGATTACTTTTATAAGCTTTTTTCTCACGTTTATTGTGAGATCCTATTTGTGCTAAATCATTTAAAGTCATAATAGGTTCACTTCTAAATATCCCATAATTCATTTATCATTCCTCACTTTCTTTTCATTTTTTCATCAAAAAAAGATATGCTTTTTTATTTACATACCTTAAACTGCTAGTTTCAATTTAAATAATAATATTTTTGATATATAGTTTTATATTAGTATTTGCTTTTAGAACGAAACAGAATAACTTATTTTAAAGCTGATACATATATTTCAAAACCAATATCATTTTCGTTATATAACTTTGAATTTAAGTTAATTGTAGTATTATTTATAGTACCTTTATAGTGTATTAAATCTACAATATTTTTAGTTGGTGCTATTATGTACGTGGTAGACATATTCCT
>CANQVR010000057.1 GCA_947627375.1 uncultured Bacilli bacterium
AGTGGGGTGAGTTTACTCACTAAATGTACTTTCAGTACCTAACACAAGCCACGTAGTTAACTACGTGGTAGTTGACACCTCAAGGAGTAGTAAAGATTTACGAGAAATTAGGTGTTGATCTAGAAGGAAAAGTTGCCGTTAAAGTACATTCAGGAGAAGAGGGTAATCAAAATTATTTAAGACCTGAATTTATGAAGCCAATGGTAGAACATGTCAATGGAACAATCGTCGAATGTAATACAGCTTATGATGGCGCAAGAGATACTACTGCTAAGCATGATGAGTTAATGAAAAGTCATGGTTGGAGTGAGATGTTTGATGTCGATATTATGGATCGAGATCAAGATATAGTTTTAGAAATCCCAAATGGTAAAAAGATAAAAAAAGATTATGTTGGTCAACATATTGAAAATTATGATTCAATGTTAGTGTTATCTCATTTTAAAGGACATCCAATGGGTGGTTATGGTGGAGCACTTAAACAACTTTCTATTGGAGTTGCTTCAAGCCATGGTAAAAGATATATCCATTGTGTAGGAGACGAAAATGGAAGTTATGAAGATATGTTTAAGCAAGATCAAGATAGTTTCTTAGAAGCTATGGCTGATGCTGCAGGGGCAGTACATAATTATTTCAAAGGAAATATTGCTTATATTAACGTTATGGCAAATATGTCAGTTGATTGTGATTGTTGTAATGTAGCAGAAGATCCTTGTATGAAAGATATCGGTATTTTAGCAAGTCTAGATCCTATTGCAATCGATAAAGCTTGTATCGATTTAGTCGAAAAAGCAGATGATCCAGGACGTGATCATTTATTAGAAAGAATAAATTCAAGACATGGAAAACATACTATCGAAGCTGCAGGTGATCTTGGTTTTGGAACAGTTGATTATGAACTTATCGAAATAGATTAAGGAGATGAATTAATTTTCATCTCCTTTTAAAATGTTTATAATAGTTTTTATAATTTCTTCTTTCATAAGATCATAATTTAAATTTTCATGTTTATGATAAATTACTTCATGTGAGAAGTTATCGATAATAGATAATATTAAATGTGCTTTTTCATCTATGTTTTTAATATTAAAATCATTTTCTAATAAAATATTTTTAAAGATAATAGTTGAATCCATTTCTTGTTTTTGAAATAATTTAGCAAAGTCTTTATCTAAGTGACTCATCGCTGTAATTTCTTCGTGAGCTGATTTTTTTAAAGTATGAGTTTTAATATATAGATCAATTAAATCTTCTAATTCTTTATATAAATTCTTTTTATTTATTTTTTTATCTTTAATATTAAAAAGGGGAAACATTAACGTCTTAGAATATATTTCAAGTCCTTGTAAGAAAATATCTCTTTTATCAGAAAAATATTGATAGATGATACCAGTAGAAACATTTGCGTATTTAGCAATTTGGACGACATCAGTATTATAATAACCATTTTGACACATTAATTTAAAACCATATTCAATTATTTTTTGTTTTTTTTCGATAGCTCTTTTTTGAGTTGGTTCACGTAATTTTGATTCCATAAAAATTTCCTTTCAAAAGTAATTTGTAAAATTATTATAAGTAAATAAAAATAAATTGTCAATAAATGTGAAAAATTTTTCATTTTTTCTTGACTAAAAGCATATTATTTTTATATACTAGGTGTGAATATGAAAAAAGTTTCAATTTTGGAGGAATGCATATGAATTTGTCTGAAATAAGTAATGGAGAAAAAGCAGAAGTAATAAAATTAGAAGTTGATGATAAGCGTCTTAAAAGACATCTTTTAGATATGGGACTTACAAGAGGAGTCGTCGTTACTGTTAAAAGTACGGCACCCATGGGTGATCCAATGCAAATTATGCTTCGTGATTATGAACTTTGTGTTAGTAAATCTGATTTAAGTAAAGTTAAAGTAAAGGTGATCAAATAATGAAAGTAGCTTTGGTTGGTAATCAAAATAGTGGTAAAACAACTTTATTCAATTTACTTACTGGAATGAATGCTAAAATTGGTAACTGGCCAGGAGTTACAATTGAAAAAAAAGAAGGTAAAATAAAGAAAACGAAACATAAAGTTATCGATTTACCAGGTATTTATTCTTTAAGTCCTTATAGTACTGAAGAAGAGATTGCGAGGAAGTATATTTTTAAAGAAGAGCCTGATGTTATTATCAATATCGTCGATGCGAGTAGTTTAGAAAGAAGCTTATATCTTACCACGCAATTATTAGAACTTGATACTAGAGTAATCGTTGCACTTAATATGGCTGATATTTTAGAGAAAAAAGGAATAGTTATAGATATCGATGAACTAAAAGAAAGTTTAGGGGTTGAAGTTTGTCTTATTTCAGCTTTAAAAGAGACAGGAATAGATGAGTTAATAAAGAAGATAGATGAAGAAAAAGTCTCTAAAAAAATTAAAATATTCGATGATAAAATAGAAAGAAAAATAACTTTTATTTTAGAAAATCTTCATGTTAAAAATAGTAGATTTATCGCTGTTAATTTATTAGAAGAAGATCCTAGATTTAAAGAGTATCAAAATTCTAAAATAAAAGATATGATTAAAGATTTAGAGAAAAATTATGATACTGATTTAGAGGAAGTTATTGCTACAAAAAGATATAAGTTTATTGAAAAAGTTAAAGCAAGATCTTTTCGCAAGATAAAAGTTAAAGAAGGTATTTCTGAAAAACTGGATAAGATCTTTTTAAATAAGTGGATATCTCTACCTATTTTTATAGTTATTATGTTTTTAGTTTATTATTTATCAGTAGGGGTTGTAGGTAGTAGAACTGTTGAATTAGTAGGAAGTTTTATGGATTATTTGAGTAATATGACTAGAAGTTTTTTACATAGTATTAACGCTAGTGATATTCTTATTAGTTTAATAGTCGATGGAATTATTGCGGGAGTTTCAGCAGTAATTGGATTTGTGCCCCAACTTATAATTTTATTTTTATGTATTTGCTTGTTAGAGACAACTGGTTATATGTCTAGAATTGCTTTTTTATTAGATAAAATTTTTAGAAAGATCGGTCTTTCGGGAAAAAGTTTGATTCCTTTTATCGTCGGTTCGGGTTGTTCAGTACCTGGTATTATGGGCACTAGAATTATTGAAAATGAAGATGAAAGAAAAATGACAGCTATCTTAACGCCATTTATTCCTTGTAGTGCTAAACTTCCAATCATCGCTCTTTTTTCAGGATACTTTTTTAAAGAAAATTCTGGGCTAGTTTCAGCATCTTTATATTTCTTTGCGATAATAGTCATTATCATATCTGCTCTTTTCTTATCTAAGTTTGTCTTTTTAAATACGAGTGATTCATTTATATCAGAACTTCCAGCTTATAAAGTACCAAGTTTTAAATATATTTTAAAAGATGTTTTCGATAAAGTAGTAGCCTTCATACAAAGAGCAGGAAGTATAATTCTATTTTGTTCGATCATCATTTGGTTTTTGTTATCGTTTTCACTTGATTTAAAATATGGCATCGATATAAAGGATAGTATTTTAGCGGCCATAGGTAAGAGTATAGCGTGGATTTTTTATCCGATTTTAGGTGAGGTGAATTGGGGTGCTTCAGTTTCAGCTATTCAAGGATTGGTTGCTAAAGAACAAGTAGTTTCATCTATGTCAGTGATTGCTGGTTTTTCAGATAAAGTATCAGAAGGTAGTAAAATATTTGGAGGAGCAAGTATTTTTTCAACTTTTACTGCTTCTAGTGCATATGCTTTTATGGTCTTTAACTTATTTAGTGCCCCATGCTTTGGAGCACTTGGGGCGATGAGACGAGAACTGGGTAGTTTAAAAAGTCTTTTTAAAGCAATGGCTTTTCAAACTGGTTTTGCTTGGTTACTTGCGTCCCTTGTCTATCAGGTTGGAAGTAGAATCGAAGCAGGAATAATTAACGTTTCAGATATTATAATAGTTCTTTTACTTGTTTTAATATTATTATTTATAATTAGTAAGAGGGGTAAGAAGAAGGATTGTTCTAGTTGCCCTTATTGTAAAAGTTGTGAGGAGAAATTACATGAATCGATTTAGAAAAAAACAACTTGGTTTTTTGGCCTTTGAAAGTATTTTAGTTGCCATCGAAATAATAATCGCATCGTCACTTTCTTTATTAGTTTTATCTCTTGGAGTTTATAGTGTTATTAATCCAACTTTAAATATAGCAAATAAATTAGTAAAAATAGGAGTTTTGTTAGGTACTACTCCTATTATTACTTCTTTATATATTTCTACTATTAAAATGTTTAAAGGTTTAAAAGAAGATCTTAAGACATTTAAAAATGATCCTAAAGATGATAATAAAGAAAAGAAAAAAGAAATAAAAAAAGAAAAGAAAAAAGAAATCAAAAAAGAAAAGACTAAAGATATTATTAAGAAAAATAAAACTTTAGAGAATAATTATAACTTTAGAGAAAATAAAAAGGGAAAAGTTAAGGTTAAAGTTAAAAAAAGATATAAAAACTATAAAATATAATTTATCTTTAAAATAATATATGTTATGATGAAATAAAGATAAAGATAGTTATAGTTTTTTTTATTATTTTTGGAATAGTTATTGACATTTATTGACATTCATTATAAAATGGAATTTCCAAATATAAATGAGTAGAAGTGTGGTGGGTTTTATGGAAAGTATTGATTATGAGAAATTTTTAAGTTTAGTTGAAGATTATAATCCTTTGAATGTGGAAAAAATTAAAAAAGCTTATGAAATGGCTGATTACTATCATAAAGGGCAATATAGACAAAGTGGAGAACCTTATATAATACATCCTTTAAATGTTGCTTATTCTCTTGCGGAAATGTATGCAGATAGCGATACAGTTTGTGCCGGACTTTTGCATGATACTTTAGAAGACACTAAAATGACTAAAGCAGAAATAGAAGAGGAATTTAATAAAGATGTCGCCTCTTTGGTTGACGGAGTTACTAACATTAGTAGGATGAACTTTTCATCTCAAGAAGAAGAAAACTTAGCTAATACTCGTAAAATTATTAATGGACTAACTGAAGATGTGAGAATAATTATTATAAAACTTGCTGATAGACTTCATAATATGAGAACATTACAATATAAATCAGAATTTAAACAAAAAGAAAATTCTCTTGAGACATTAGAGATATTTACACCACTTGCTAATCATATTGGAGCTTATAGAATTCAAAATGAACTTGAAGATTTATCACTTAGTTATTTAAAACCTGATGCTTATAAAAGATTAGAACATTATAAAGAATATACTAAAGCTCAAAATGAAAAATATATAGAGAAGACACTTCTATCTATTAAAAATATTTTAGATGATAAAAATATTCCTAATGAGATAAAAATAAGAACTAAGAATATTTATAGTATTTATAAAAGAATTCATAAAGAGGGGTATAAATTAAAAAGTATTCATGAACAATTTCAAAATATTCATGACTTATTTGCTTTAAAGATTATGGTTGATACTATTCCTAATTGTTATCAAACACTAGGTATCGTACATTCTAAATATCATCCAATGAATGATAAGTTTAAAGATTTTATTTATAATCCTAAAACTAATTTATATAGATCATTACATACGACTGTGTTTGGAGAAAATGAAAGATTAGTTCAAGCTCAGATTAGAACTTTTGAAATGGATAGAATTGCTTCTTTTGGACTTCCTGCTTATTGGGCTATAGATAAAGGAGAAGCTAGAGTGACAATGCAACAAGAACTTAAAAGTAAAAAAGCTCTTTATAATAGTTTACAAGAGATCGATAATGTTTTTTTAGATAATCAAAGTTTTGTCGAAAGAGTTAAAACAGAAATATTTTCTAATCGTATTTATGTATATACTCCAACAGGTGAGATTATAGAATTGCCGGTAGGTTCGACACCAATTGATTTTGCTTATAGTATTAGTGATGAAGTTGGTAATAATTATTTGACGGCACTGGTTAATGATGAAAGTCAAAATATTGATTATCAACTTAAAAATAATGATAGAGTTAAAATAATCACTTCAAAAAATTCTTTAGGACCTCAAAATGATTGGGTTAGTAAAGCTAAGACAACTAACGCTAAAACTAAAATATTAGAATTTAGAAAAAAACATATGTAAATGATATGTTTTTTTTGTTATAATAATATTGGAGGATGAAGTTATGGAAATAGAATTATTACCTAATAAGTTTTTACTTGATAATGGAAAATTTGATAAGAAAAAGGCACTTAATTTATGTGGGAAAATTGCTGGTATTTGTTACTCACAACATGGTTTTGAAGTACTTAAAGATGAAGATGAGAAGAAGACTAATTCTAGAATAGATAGAACTATTAATAATGGACATCATAGTGTTTATGATCATATTATGATTAATCTAAATATAAAGAAGTTACCAAAAATACTTGCGATGGTCCTTAATAATGAACATCAGTATACTACTAGTGAAAAAAGCGCTAGATATACAAAAGTAGAAGAGGCAGAAAAAATAGAAGTAGAACTTTATAATAAATGGAAAGATATTTATTATGAGAAAATACAAGCTAGATATGGTGATGTTTTTGATGAGAGAAAATGTGAAAAACTGGCTCAGGAAAATGCGAGGTATTTAGTTAGTATTTTTATGCCGACGGAAATGATCTATTCGACAACTTTAAGACAAATTAATTATATAGTTTCTTGGATGAGGGAATATATAGAAAATAGTGATGATGAATTTTCTTTACTACTTGGAAAACACATGAAAGATTTTATTAGTGAGATAGAAAAACTTGATTTATTAGAAGATGGTCTTTTAAGAAATGAGAAGAAAAGAAGTATTTCTCTTTTTGGTAAAAATGTTAATAGAAGACAAACAATATTTTCTGATGTCTATTCAGTAAATTATAAAGCAAGTTTTGCTTATTTTGCTCAAGCTCAAAGACATAGAACATTAGATTATGAAATAAAAATTTTAGATAATAAAAAATACTTTGTACCACCAATTATCGAAGATGATGAAAAACTAGTGAAAGAGTGGTTAGAAGATATAAGTAAAGTTAAATATCCTCAAGGAGAATTAATCTTAATTAATGAAAGAGGTACTTATGAGAATTTTATTTTAAAATGTAAAGAGAGACTTTGTAGTGCGGCACAACTTGAAATATGTAATAAAACGAAAGAAATATTAACTATGTATAGTGCTGAATTAACTTCTAGTAATCACCCACTTAAAGATGATATCATTTTATATACTAAGGGTGCGAGATGTAGTTATCCTGGATATGAATGTACTGAGAAATGTTTATTTAAAGAAGGAATTAATCTGACAAGAAAAATTTGATTTTTTAAAGTTTGTAAAACGAAAAAATATTAAAAAGTATCAATTTTGGATTTTCAAGATAAAAATGGTTAGGAATTTAATAAATTCGTCTAAGGGAATTTGTTAAATTCCTTTTATTTTTGAAGTGAATTTTAAAAATTGGTCGTTTGCATAAGTTTTACTCTTGTGTTAAAACTGTTGACGAAAGACTCTTATAATGAAATCGGATAGTTAAATTTTACAAAGTTTGATAAAATTAAATTATGGAGGATTGAAATA
>CANQVR010000058.1 GCA_947627375.1 uncultured Bacilli bacterium
AATTCGTCGTAATAATAAAAGGCTCCCTCTTTATAGTAACAACCATTAATTTCGTTTTTACTCGAAAAATATTTTGTGGTCGATAAAATATCTTTCGTATGATTTAATAAATCTTCATTTTCAATATTTAAAATTGCAATATCATCTTTTTCTTGATTATGCACAAGTCTTGCTTTTACTTGCATATAGGTTTCATAATCACCAAAGAAATCAATATGAGCAGGCGAAAAATTCGTCATAACTGCAATATGAGGCTTAAACTTATCGACATTCGCTAACTGTTGACAAGAGACCTCCATCACAATAATGTCATCTTTTTCTAGTTTTTCTAAAAAACCACATAACGGGTAGCCAATATTACCTGCTAGATGCACTCTTTTACCACTTTTCTTAATCATTTCATAAATAAGTGACGTTGTAGTCGTCTTTCCATTGGATCCAGTAATACCAATTAAGGTAATATCTTCGGGTAGTAAGGAATAGGCCATTTCTACTTCGTTAATCACGGGAATTCCTAACTCTTTTGCTTTTAATACATATTTATGGTCGTTTCTAATACCTGGATTCTTAATGACATAATCAAAACTTTCATCTAACAAAGTATCTGGATGACTTCCAAAAATACATTCAATTCCTAAAGAACGGAGTTCTTCTACTTTTTCTTTTTCTAGTTTTTCTTCACTAGCATAGTCGTTTAAGATAACTTCGTTATCTCTTTTCTTTAAAAATTTTGCTGCTTCATAGCCACTTCTAGCAAAACCTAAAACAAGTATTTTATTGTGTTCAAACATACTAACACCCCATTATCATTATACTATTTAGACAAAAGAATGAGAAGTAAAATAAAAGAGATTAGCCAAAACTTGACAAGTTGAAAGATCATAAAAAATGTGCTATACTATATTCCTAAAAAAAGGAGGTCATGCTATGAAAATTGTTTCATTATCCATCGAAGAATTTGATTCATTTGCTAAGAAACATAAGTTACGCAGTTTCTATCAATCTTCTTCGTATGGTAACATCATGAAAAAATATGGTTTTAAACCACTCTATATTGGTATTAAAAATCATCAAGGCGAACTCATAGGGGCTTCCCTTATCTTATCCAAAGATTTATTTTCTAAATACAAGTATGCCTATGCTCCAAGAGGTTTCTTAATCGACTACACCAATCCTGATTTATTAATCAAATTTACAGATGAATTAAAGAAAAAATTCTTTAAAGAAGGTTATATCTATATAAAAATTGACCCTATGATACATTGTTCGGAACGAAAAAGTGATGGAACTGTTCTAACCTACAATCCTGAAATCGATAATATTCTATCTATTTTAAAGAAGGCAGGTTATATCCATCATGGTTTTACTAACTACTTTGAAAATGTTAAGCCCCGTTACCACGCAGTAACAAGGCTTACTAAAAATAATACCAAGTTATTCGATCAATTCTCCAAACGTGTTCGTAATAAAATTAGAAAAGCCGAATACCATGGTGTAGAAGTATATAAAGGTACTAAAGAGGATTTATCTTCTTTCTATGAATTAACCAAAAAACATAAGAAACCGCTTTCGTATTACCAATCCTTAATTAATGAGTTTAATGATCAAGTAGAGTTCTATTTCGCTAAAATAAATACTGAAAAATATGTCTTTAACATTAAAACAAAATATGAGCAAGAACTAGATATCAACGAATATCTTAATCAAATTATCCAAAACAAACATACCAAGAATACAAGAATACTTAATAAAAAGATGGAATCCGATCGAATCGTCAATAATCTAAAACTAGAATTAGTTGAAGCAACAAAGTTATTAACGGAATATCCAAACGGATTAGTCATTGCTTCTATTTGTACACTTAAATACGATAAAAGTATCTATTTATTAAAAGAAGGATTCCAAAAGAAATATGGTAAGTTTAATCCTTTATATCTCATCAAGTGGCACATTATTAAAGAAAGTAATAAAGAAGGACTTCATACGTTTAATCAAAATATTATTACAGGGAACTTCTCTAAAGAAAATAAATACCATGGATTAAATCAAGCAAAGCTAGAGTTTAATGCCACGGCTATTGAGTATATTGGAGAATTTGATTATATTATCAATCCAACAATATATCACATCTATAACTTAAAATCCATTCGTAAAAAAATAAACAAAAAGGCGGAATAATCCGTCTTTTATTTTGATTGATTTCATTAGAAAAGACTACATTCTAACACTAACGAGTACTAGACGGAACGAGAAGTTAGTACTCGCAGCACCAGTGCGGGCATTGAAGTAGAATACTCCTGCATAAGACGTATCGGCATACATACCACCGCGCAACAACCACGGGGATATAGAATATACAAAATATTGTTTATCGCTATGCCAACCTAACATTTCAGACAGAGCGTGTCCATAACATACTCCATTACATGCTGTTGCCGATAACTTTCCATCTTCAGAACTAGGATTACTACTTGTATATAAATCATAATATTTGGCATTTGGTATTGGATTAGTATCTCCACTTGCAACAAATCCAGAATCACCAATGATTGGTCTATCTGTATTGTTATCTTTTATTGCACCCATTACATATTCAACAGCTCCACCACTCATATCATATACTCCTGTGATATTTCCTGATGTAGAAGCCTTTTGGCCTGCGGCAGTATCATATGTGTTTTTACAAGCGGAATCTTGACCTGCACTTGCTGTTGCTCCTGCTATTCCGGTTGTAAATTTTGAGCAGTTATTGATATATACTGGTTGTTGATCTACATGATATTTTCCATATTTACTTTGAGATAGATAGGCTACTGCTCCCCATTCACTATTCTTGCTCATATGGGCGTCTATACCTTCACCGAATCCATATTCATTTGCATAACTATTCATTATCTTTTGAGATACAGTAAATGCTGTTGATACTCTTATTCCTCTCCATGAAGTAACTCCCGGTTTTATTTGTGGAGTAAAGGTGTTTAAATCACAGGCGGTATTTACCGAACCTATTGCTGCTGTACATGTTTTTTCTTTATTACTTGTCTCAAACTTTCCATACCATATTCCAGTTAGTTCATCATTTCCAAAGGTAAAGGCTGGATGTATTTTATAATTGTCTTCAGTTGGTGATACTACCGCTGAATCAATAAATTTGATATTTATTGCTCCTGGTTTTGAAGAAGTTCCTCCTGCATAACTTGCAATACTTACATAATCATATTCGTATCTTGGGATCCAGACCCACATCGTGTTAATATCGTCCATTAGTATAGGAGTCCCTGCTTCTGCTTGTTGATAATCTGCTCTATCTTGTCCATTTTCTGATGCAGTATGTTCTACCACTGTTACTGCATTCGCCCATTCTTGTTGATTATAGTTATACCATTCTTTGGTAGTATCTGCTTTTATCCATGAATTTTTTTCTGTATCCCATTTTACTGGTATCATTCCTGTTACTAGTCTTGGTGCACTTGCTCCACTTGGATCTTTATATTCTGATAACTTTTCATAAGTTCCTGTTATTTTTGTCTCTCCTTCATTTAAGGTTAAATCTTTGTTACTTAATCCACATCTTCCATTTAAAGTGATTACTTCAGAACTTGTTCCATTATTCTTTAATTTTAATGTATAGGTTAACATTATTCCTCTTGCTACACTTTGTAATTCTATTTCACTTTCATTACTACTTGCTGCTAATACTTCTATGTTACTACTTCCACTATAAGTGATCATAGAGTGAATATCTATTATACTTTGATTGGTTAAAGTGACTGTTATTTCTTTTACTTCTTTTGCCTGTAAAGTTATTTGACCATTTATTAAATCACTACTTTGAATGGGACAAGATACATTTCCTGCCACAATATTAAGAGCACCTTTCTTTTCTACTTTGGTGGTAAATAGAGCATAACTAAAGCCAATGATTCCTACCATCATTAACATTATAACTAATCCAAATAGAACCTTACTTCTATATTTCATGGAATCACTTCCCTATTATTTATCTATTTCTATTATAAAACTACCCCCCCCAGGTCAACTTTTTTTGCAAAAGATTATGTCTAGTTAGACATAATCTTTTTTATGTCCAACTTTTAGTTATGTCTAACTTTAAAAAAGAAACCTTTAAAATAAAGGGTTTCTTTAAAAAATCCTAGACATAATTTTTTATCATTTCATATTATTTTTTAACCAATTATTTAGATCCTCAATTTTATTAGAACTATATTTATTTTTAGAATCTATTGTTTTAGAATTTTTTAGAATTTCTTCTCGTTGTTTTTTAGTATCTGGAGTAGCATATATTTCAGTTGATGTAATTGTACTATGTCCTAAAAATTCTTTAATATACAAAAGTGGTGTACCATTGTTATAAAGATGTGTTGCTTTTGTATGACGTAAAGAGTGAGGATGATAACTTCCTTTAAAATAACTTGGAAAGTTTAATTTTAATACATTTATTAATTGGTTTATTAAATAGTTAATACTTTTTCTATTATATACTTTTTTATAATTAGAATAAAATAAATAATCATCCCCATAATTGTTATAAGCTTCTTTTATATATTTATTTATTAATCTAACCAATTCTTGACTAATTGGCACAATTCTTGTTTTATTTCCTTTACCATATAATGTTATACTTGCATTTTCACTTAAATTTAAATCATTTAGTTTGATATTGATAAATTCACTAACTCTTGCACCTGTTTCATATAGTACACAAATTATAGTTAATTTTTTTAAATCTTTAATCTCGTTTAAATAATTTATCATTATTTTTATTTCATTTTCTGTAAAATATGTTATCATTTTATTAGGGACCTTTTTATTCTTAATACTAAGAATAGTTGAACAAGATTCAAATAAATCTGGTTCGTTTGTTTGAACATACTTGTAAAAAGATTTAATACAAGCAAGTCTTTGGTTCCTAGTTGATATAGAAACAGATCTATTTGTTTCTAGCCAATCTAGAAATTGAACTATTACTTCTTTAGTGATTGTTTCAATTTCTATTTTATTTGGTTTAATATTTTTAACTTCTTTCATAAATTCTAAAAACAAATAAAATGTAGTTGAATATGAACTTTTAGTATTCATTGAATAATTACATTCACCAATTATATAACTTGTAAGATATTCTTGAACTAATTTACTAAATCTATTATTCATCATCTAAATCAACTCCCTCATATAATCCTTTAGAAAAAGTGTCATTAGTTTCAAGTATTTTATTTTTATTATAATCAGTAAAATGTAAATAGTATTCAGTCTCTGTAATAGTTTTATGTCCCATATATTTATAAAGATAAACTATTACAACATTTTCATTATATCCTTTTTCTAACATTTGATTAAAAGCTTTATTACAAAAAACATGACGAAGATCATGAATATGAGTATCTTTATTTAAATTAGAAGTTATTAATATTTTTTTATAAAAACAGCTTAATTGTTTTTTAGAAATAATATTACCTCTTAAATTTTTAAATAATAATCTATCATTAATTTTAAATAAATTAATATAATTTAATAAACATTTTTTCATTGAATTAGAGAAAACCACAAGTCTTGACACATTTCTTTTTGAATCAATAATATTAATAGTATTTTCATTAAAATTAATATCTTTGACTTCTATCTTTAATACCTCAGAAATTCTTAAACCACAAGAATATAATAATCTAAAGATAATTGAATAACTATAATACACTTTGTAAGATTTATGATTTTTATATTTATTTTTTTCTTTATCTATTGTTTGAAATAACAAGTTAATTTCTTTCTCATTAAATATAACTGGTTTATAGTTATTTACAATATTAAATTTCTTTTCTTCATAATAAATATTTTTATATTCATTAGATATTAAAAACTTACAAAAATCTTTTGTTACTCCATATTGTCTAGCATAATTTTCACCTTGCATATTATTTCTTTTAGTTAATTCATAAAATATTTCTTTAGTTATTTCTTTATTTTTTAGTTTTAGTTTATATAAAATACTATCAATATAATGAAGTCTTGAAATTTCATTTTCATATTTTAATCCTAAATTTCTTTTATATTTAACAAAGTAATTTAATTCATTTTTAAATATACTTTTAAAAGTATAATTATTTAACATTTGGGACCTCCAAAGCTAGTTCTTTAAGTTTAGAAGTATCTATATCTAAATAAGTCATTGTTGTTTTAATATCTTGATGACCTAATATTGTTGAAATGGAGTATAAAGAAGTATTTTCCTTTAAAAGTAAAGTACTAAAACTATGTCTTAAACTATGGAATCCATGTTTTCTTCCATTAATATCTACATTTGCTTTAATTAAATAATTTTTAACTTTATGATTGTATGTTTTTAATTCAATATGTTGTCTATATGGTTCTTTATTAGTTATAAAAATATAATCTAAATCACATTTAGGTCTTACATTTTTTAAATAATCTAATAATGGGTATTTAATTTTATCTATAAGAGGTAAAGTTAATGATTTATCTGTTTTATATTGAATTATAGATATTTTATTTTCATTAAAATCTATATTACTTAACTTTAAATTAACAACATCACTTATTCTTAATCCTAAATAGCAAATTAAACTTAATATTAAATAGTCTTCTTTACCTCGCTTAGTTCTTATATCTATTACATTTAACATTCTTGTTATTTCTTCTTTAGTATAATAAGTTCTTATATTGGTATTTCTATGCCAGATTATTTTAGGTAAAACCATATCTCCAGATATATTAGTTAAATTATTTTGATAAGTCCAATTTAAAAAAGTTTTAATATCATATTTATTTCTATCTTTATGAGATAAACTCCACGACAATTTGGAACATTCATCAAAATAATTATAAATATCTTCTTTATTAAAAGCTTTAAAGTTTTTTTCTTTAGAAATAAGATATTGTTCTAATAAATATATAAATCTTAATTTTTCTAGCATTGTAATTTCTTTGTTCTTAAGTAATCTTAAATAATCATAATAAGATATAGCTATTTTATTATCAATTTTATTTTCTAATAATTTTCCTCCTTCCTTTAAAAAATGAGTTACTCTTTTAAAAGAGTTTTTAATTTGTATTGTATCCATTTTAATCACACTCCTTATTTTTATGAATACAATACAATTTTAGCAAAAAAATTATGTCTAGGATTTTTTAAAGAAACCCTTTATTTTAAAGGCTTCTTTTTTAAAGTTAGACATAACTAAAAGTTGGACATAAAAAATAAAAAGTGTTAGACTATTATAATTTCCGTCAAAAGAGATTAAATAAATCTAACACATCTAATATTATACATA
>CANQVR010000059.1 GCA_947627375.1 uncultured Bacilli bacterium
ATTTTCATATTTTTTCTCATCCATAATAAAAGACTATAAGCTCCTTTCTTATGTGAAGTTTATAGTCTTATTATTTGAATATATGAACAAATTATGCGTTTTTTAGTCAAAGCTATTTATATTTTTAGCAACATATTGTAAAATTTTTATTGCATCACTTACTGTTATAGATTCGCTAGTTGTTACATTACCACTTGTTTTATCTACGTCTGCTGCTAATAACTGATTTCCTGTTAATATATTGTTTTTCGCTACATGTTGCAATACCATAATTGCATCACTAACAGTAATTTCTCCATTATTATCTACATCTCCTAATTTATATTTTGGTTTAGAGATTATTTCAAAATTAGCTGTGGCTTCTGCTGATTTATAATTATCTGTTGCTTTTGAAACAGCTTTAACTGTATATTTTCCGACAGCGGTTGGGACGGTAGTCTTATAACTATTATTACCTTCGCTTTGCTTTTTATAATAATAAGTTATCTCTCCATTAGATTTATTTGTAATAACTTTTACGTTTATTTTATTTCCTTCAACAACATTATCACATTGTATTTTTAATTCATTTGGAGCTGGAACTATTTTAAATTTAGCTATAATATCAGTATCTTTATATCCTAAATTTCCATAAACAGATGCTTCTAATTCATATTCTCCAACTTCTGTAATACTTTTTGAATTAGTTGCAATATGTTTAGTTCCGTTCTTGTCATGCCAAGAATATTGAATATGAATATCTTGATTTTTAGGGTTATATGTTATCTCTGGATTAACTAGAGTTCCATACTCAATTTCTTCTGGAATATATAGACCAAATTCATAACCAACAGAATTTATCACAAAATCAAAACTAACCGTTCCAGAATAACTACCCATTCCAGTTATAGTACCTACATTCCCACCTTTAGAAGATGATACACTTTTAACATTATCATTATAAGTTATTTTATAGTCTTTTCCTTCTACAAGTTTATAATTTCCATCATAAATACCTTTAAGAGGTGTTAAAGCCTCACCTGTATAGTCTAATTCGTCCACTATATCACACATACTTAACAATATTTTATTAGAATTAGGACTAATTATTTCATATTTCATACTACCAACTTTATCTAAAACACCGAGCCCCATTCTCAGTATATAAAGTAAATCTACTAGTTCTATATGATCCAAATAAAGTTACAAGACTTGTATCTACGACTTCCACATTTTTTGGTATTTTAGCGCCATATTTTATATTTGTATTACTAAACGCACCAGTTTCAAGTTTTACAGAACTTCCATCTTCTATATCTAAATATTTTACGCTACTTTCTTTAAAAGCACATTTTCCAATTTCTGTGACATTTTTTGGAATGAAAATTCCTTCAATATCTTTACATCCATAAAAAGCATAAGGATAAATTTTCTTCACAGTTGATGGAATCGTAATTTTTCCCTTCTTTGTAGGCAAGCAACAAATTATTTCTGTTTTATTTTTATCATATAAAATTCCATCTTCAAATACAAAATTATTGTTTCCTTTATCAACAGTAATAGTTTTTAAGTTATTACATTCACTAAAAACACTTGAACCAATTTTTGTTACAGTTTTTGGAATATTGATTTTTGTTAAATTATCTCTACCATAAAGAGCCTTATCTTCTATTGTTGTTAAACCATCTGGTAAAATAATTTCCTTTGGATTGCAATTTGCAAAAAAGTATTCGTCTAATATTGTAAAATTATTATAGTTAGAATCAAAGCCCTTTAATTTTTCGGCAACATTTATAGTTTCATCAAACCCTTCATATTTTTTAACATACTCTCCATCTCTTCCAGTAGTTTCATTTAATAGAACTAAAGAAATTCCTTGATAAGTTTTAGATATAAGATAATGTCTAGGATTATTATCGTCCTTATAACCAGTTTCTACGACATATACTTCTCCATCAGCTTCAATTACAGCGTTATGATGATTGTTTCCAGCACCCCTCTCATAAGCATCATATCTTAGTTTTCCTCTCATTCCTAGTTTTTCAGCCATTTTAATAACACACTCTGCACTCGCAATACAATCTCCTCCACCATTTAAAATATAACTTACATATGAAGAAGCTTCAGTGCTATATTTATATGTTACTACATATTTACAAATTTCTTCTAATTGTTCCCTTTGAGATAATTTTTTTGAAGAAATATTTTCTGCTATATATTTATCAAGAATTCCTTCAACATATTGTTTAGCATAGCTTATTAATGTCACTTTTACTTTTATATGTTCATTAGCTAATCTTACATCTATTTCAGCATTTTCGCTAGCGTAATTTTTAGATACTGTTATTAATCCATTCTTGTCTACATATACATAATTACCATCTGACGAATATTCTGGAACAATACTTGTTCCAGTAACTTCTAGTTGATATTGATTTGGTAAACCATCTGGAACTGTTACATTATATTTGTTTTTTAATTCTTCTTTATCATAAGAATATAAAGTTATCTCTGTGGCATTAATTTTAGCCTCTGCTTTTACTTTATCAGGGGCAAGCAAAATCACTAGCCCCAAAATAATAATTATAAAGAGTTTTAAAAAAGTTTTTCTTTTCATAAATTCTCTCCTCTTAGTCAAAACTATTTATATTTTTAGCTACATATTGTAAGATTTTTATTGCGTCACTTACTGTTATAGATTCGCTAGTTGTTACATTACCACTTGTTTTATCTACGTCTGCTGCTAATAACTGATTTCCTGTTAATATCTTGTTTTTCGCTACATGTTGTAATACCATAATTGCATCACTAACAGTAATTTCTCCATTATTATCTACATCTCCTAATTTATATTTAGGACCTTCTTTAATTGTAAATTTAACTTCTCTCGCATCTAACCATTGATTTACTCCAGACTCATATAAAGCTATTTTTAAAGTATGTTCCCCTAAAGGTAAATCACTATAATTTATTGTTTTATAATAACCTGGATTAGAAAAACCTGTAATCCCATTATAACTTCCTCTTGTTATTCTATGCATAGCAACAAAACACTCTGGATTATCATCAAGATAGAATTGAACAAAACTATTTTTATATTTTGTAACTGCATATCCATTTACCTCAAAAGTATTTTTTGAAGTATCTGCATATTTATAAAAAACATCGCCATTTTTAATCGTATCTACACTCATATCAACGTGAAGAACATTAAACTTAATTTTCTTTTCAGCTATAACATTTCCTTGATTTCTTTTACTATGAAGCCATATTTTCAAAGTATGTTCTCCATCTGATAAATCATTATAATTATAGTTTACTCTATAGCCAACATTTCCATTTGTACTAACACCTGGTCTATAATATCGCGTAATAAGATGTGAAGCAATAGCTAATTTATCATCAACATATATTTGAAGGAAAGCATCATCTTCACTAGACATAGCCCAACCATCTAAATTCATATAGTTTTTACTACTATCATATTTAGCTTTAAAAGTTGTACCATCTCTAACAGAATCTAAAGCTATACTTCCAGTAGTAAAATCTGGTCTTACAACACCCAAATATGGACCAAATTGATCATAACGTTTATAAGTATGTCTTTGTACAGTCTGACCTCCATAATTCTGATGAAAAGTAGCATAATCTGATTCATATATTGCAACATGACCGCTCCACCCATTCTCTGAATTCGGACCATATACTAATATATCTCCTTTTTGTGGCTGAGCACCAGCTATATATTGCCAACCATCTGGTTGCGGACACCTAGCGAGTTCATAAGCATTATAATAACTTGGTGTAGAATTTCCTAAATGAGCATAATACTCTGAAACTAAAGCAACACATTGCCCTGAACCTATTTTTCTTCCTAATATTGAGTTAAGCCAATTTATAGCTTCGTCAGCACTACAACTAGTATAAGCTTCTACTTTATTTGGCTTTATAAAAGAAATTATTGTCATTGCAACTACAACCAATATAAAAATTAGACATAATGTTAATTTTCTTCTCATAAATTCTCTCCTTTTAATCAAAACTATTTATATTTTTAGCAACATATTGTAAAATTTTTATTGCATCACTTACTGTTATAGATTCACTAGTTGTTACATTACCACTTGTTTTATCTACGTCTGCTGCTAATAACTGATTTCCTGTTAATATATTATTTTTCGCTACATGTTGTAATACCATGATTGCATCACTAACAGTAATTTCTCCATTATTATCCACATCTCCTAATTTATACTCTGGAGCATTTTCAATTTTAAAATGAATATCTTTAGAGTATATTACTTCAAATTCATCCCATTTACTCCAAACAATATGTCCGCTACTATCTAAACAGTCATCTCCATCATATCCAAGAACTCGAACATTCAAAGTGTGTTCACCTAAAGAAAGTTTATAACTATAATCTAACTCTGGAACATTATAAAAAGCTTCCCAAGAAAATCCTGGATAATCGAATAAACCAGTTTCTTTATCATATGTACATAAAGAAGAACCTTTAGGCATTTCTATATATCCTTTACCATCCTCATAACCACCCAAGGTTGCTTGATTAGACCCCCTTCCGATCAATACCTATACGAACATAGCTTTTTCTAATTTTTGCTTTTGCATATCCACTTACATAAATTTTATTCTGTATATCATTTTCCCCTACGTAATTATAAAGAACATCACCATCTTTAAGTCCATCAACATGTAACTCAACATCTACTTTTGGCGCACTTTCTGAAACAGCGTTACTTTTATTTATAAATAAAAACGCTACAACCATTATTATAATAAAAAATATTATAGTTTTTCTTTTCATAAAATCACCTCAAAATTATTTTTATACTGTCAAGAAAAGTACAAGAATCATTTCTTGTACTTTTCTTCTGCAATAATACTTATATTATCTTATTTTTTAAGTTTTTTTCTAACAACTAGAACTATTCCAGTTAAAGAACCAACAACTAATATAACAAATAATACAATTGGCATATCTCCAGTTTTTGGTAAGTCTGGATTTGTTTCTGTATTTGTATTTGTTGTAGTTGTAGTATTTCCAGTTTGGTTTGTTGGAGTAGTTGTAGAACTTCCTCCAGTAGTTTCATTTGTTGTATTATCGTCTTCATCTGGTAATACAGCTGTTTTTTCAACAACTTCAATTTCTATTTCATCTTCAAATTCGCCATTAACGATAACTTTGATTTTTACTTTACCAGGTTTACGACCTGTAACTACTCCGTTTTCGTCAACAGTAGCGATTTCTTCATCTTCTGAAATATATTTAACTTCAGTAATTTTATCTGTTACTTTTTCTGGTATTGTTTTAAATGAAAGTTTTGTAGTTCCATCAACTTTTATAGCAGTTTTTTCAGCTATTAATTTTACACCAGTTATATTAATTTCTGGAACTGTAATCGTAACATTAGCTGTTTTTCCATTAACTTCAGCTGTTATTTCAGCTACGCCAACACCAACAGCTGTAACTTTTCCATTTTGGTCAACTTTTACAACATCTGGTTTATCTGATGTCCATTTTACTTTTCCTAAAGTATCTGTTGTATTTTCTGGATCATATAAAACTCCTAAAGTCACGCTATCTCCTAAATTTAAATTAAAATCAGCTTTATTAATCGCAATACTATTCAATGGAATTTCTTTTACAGTAACTACGCAAGTAGCTGTTTTTCCATCAGCTGTCACAGTAATGTTAGCTTTTTCTCCATCATTACCTAAAGCTTTAATTACACCATTATCTACAGAAACAACTTCAGGCGCATCTGATTTCCAAGTAACATTTGGAACTGGAAAAACAGTAGCTGGTACAAATGTATAACTCAATTTATCGCTTTGACCTTTTAATAAAGTAACTTCTGTTTTATCTAATTCTATATTTTGTAATGGTGTTGTTACTTTAACAGTACAAATAGCGAATTTACCTCCAATTGTAGCTGTTATTTTTGTTTCGCCATTTCCAACAGCTGTAACAGTAGCTGTATCGTCTCCTGATTTAGTTACAGTGGCAACTTTATTGCTATCAGTCATCCAAATTATGTCTTTTGAAGGATAAAGTTCACTTAAACTTGGAGTAACAGTAGCTTTTAATTGTCCAGTAGTTGTACCACCCATTTGTAAATTTAAAGTAGATTTATCTAGTGTAATTTCTTCAACTGGTACATTAACAGTAATTGAACCATTTGTTGCTGCAAAATCGCCTACTTTATTTTCATTATTTGCCATTAGTACTTCTTTAACAGTATTTTCTATATCTATTTTGCCTTTAGCACCATTTAAAATTTCAAATTGAATTGTTAATAAAGTTCCAGCTGGTACAGTAATATCTTCGTTATCTGAGTTAATACCAGTTACTACAATCTCTCCTCCATTGTTTGCAGAATCTACTTTAGTAATTACTGGATAAAGATCACCTAAGTTACCTTTTGTAATATTTTTTACTTTTAATTTTTCTTTATCAAATTTTAAGCTAATGTTCAAACCAGAAGCAGTAAAAGCTTTATCAACTTTTAAATATACAGTAACAGTATCTCCTACTTTACCTTCTGCGGATGTTACAGAAAATGTAGCTTTTGTTTCAGCTTTACTAAAACTAAAAGGTAAAACCATTACCATAAGAATAACTAATAACATAATTGTTACTAATTTTTTTACATTACTCATTTTGTTTTTTTCCTCCTATTAATATAAAATAAAATAATGGTAATAAATGCTATTATTTTTACTACATAAAAGGAATGAAAAATTGTTAAAATGAAAATGTACTTTAAAAATTTATTAATTTTTGGGGAAATATGGGGAAATATAAAGAATAAAAAACGATTATTTGTTCTTAGTAGTAAAATACAAAAAACATATTCGTATTATACCACTACTTATTTTTCATTGCAAGTTTTTTTGTAAAAATTTTACAAATTTTTTACCACCGTCAAGTGAAAAATTAAATGCAATTATAAATAAGTTCCATTGCAACAAGTCTTACATTTGGTGTTACTGTACAACA
>CANQVR010000060.1 GCA_947627375.1 uncultured Bacilli bacterium
GATTTTAAGCCACTTTTTTATTTTGGAATATAATTTATCAAGAAACGTCATTTTCAAAAACTGTCCGTAGGTAAGAAGAAAAGAACTTTAAAACAAAAAATAAATATAAACAAATATTAAAAGAATCATTAAAGAGATATGAAGATATTAGAGATAAAGAAAGTTTATTAAAAAATATTAATAAACTTTCTCCAGATAAAATAAAACAAATAAGTAAATATGTTAATTACATTATATATAAGTAATAATTTCTTGTTACAATTATTTACTTGTAAATAATTCGACAAAATGCGTCAAATATAAGTGTAAAAAATAATTGTCAAATTGTGTCAGTTTACTTGTATCTTTTACAACTATAGTTTATAGTTAAGATAGGGAGTGTGATACAATGATTTATCCGTCAATAGATAAATTATTAAATGTGGTTAATTCTAAATATGAATTAGTCCACATAGCGGCTAGACGCAGCAAAGAAATATCGGAAACTAATCATCTACAAATGCCTGAGAGCGAATATAAATGTTCAAAGGAGATTGGTAGAGCACTTGAAGAAGTCTCAGAAGGACTTCTAAAAGTAAAGAGAGGTTAAAATACCTTTCTTTTTTTCTATCTAAATTATTAATAATCTAGTATAATATAAGTAGTGGTGGTTTACATGAAAATAAAAAAATACAAAAAAAAGAGTAATGGTTTATATGAATTAGAGTTTGATAACTTTAAAAAATTAGTTTTATATGAAGATACTATTTTAAAGTATGAATTGTTGACTAAACCTTTTGATGTTAAAAACATGTATGAAATGGAATACTTTAATCAAGAATGTGATGTTTATTATGTGGCTTTAAAATATCTAAAATTTAAACCTAGGACAGTCTTTGAACTTAAAAATTATCTTTTAAAAAAAGAATATCCCCTTGAAGCTATTGAAAAAGCTATAGATAAGCTTACTAAACAGGGATATTTAAATGATCTATCTTATTGTAAAAGTTATTTAAATATGAAGATTATGACTAGTAATAATGGTCCAGGTAAAATTAAAAAAGAATTACTTAAAAGAGGTGTTTCTGCTGATTATATTGATGAAGCCATGAATGAATTTACTAGTGATATAGAACTTGAAAAAATAAGAAAGATTATTAGTAAGAAGATTAAAGCTAATCATAATAAGAGTGGTAGAATTTTAAAACAAAAAATTATTATGGATTTAGTTAATGAGGGATTTAATAAAGCTATTGTTATGGATGAAATTTCGAAGCAAAAGTTTACTGATAGTCCTGAATTTATCAAAAAAGAATACGATAAACTTTATAAAAAATTAAGTCGTAAATATTCAGGCGAGGAATTAGATTTTAAAATTAAACAAAAAATGTATCAGAAAGGATTGGGATATGAAGAAATTTCTTAAAGAAAATAAAAAGACAATTATTATTTGTTTGTTTCTATTAGGACTTACATTTTTTGTTAATTTAAAAGTATGTAAGGATCCTGATTATTATTGGCATATTAAAGCAGGGGAATATATGATTAATCATGGGCAATTTTTAACCAAAGATATTTTTTCTTGGGTTACTGGTATCTATAATACATATTGGGTTTCCCATGAATGGTTATTTGATGTGATGATTTTTATATTAAGCAGATTATTCCCTGGATATCATGTTCTTATTTATTCTATAATTTGTATATTTTCTTTACTTTGTTTAATATTTTTTCTTAATAAGAAAAAATGGTTGAGTAATATTTTATTTACATTGGTATGGAATATTTTAGGAATGTTTTTCTTAGTTACTTATACTACTCCAAGGCCTCAATTGTTAGTATTTTTATTTTTAGTAGTTACTTTATATCTTTTATATGATTTAAGAAGTAATGAAAAATCTAATAAAATATATTTGTTACCAGTTCTTACTATTATTTGGAGCAATATACATGGTGGATCTTCTAATATGCCATATATTTTAACTTTTATTTTTATTGTTATAGGATTATTTAATTTTAAATGTAGTAAGATGGAAGCTTCAAGATTATCTAAAGTTCAGTTTAAAAAATATATTTTAGTATTTTTCCTATGTCTTGTTGCTACTATGATTAATCCACATGGTATAAGGATGCTTATTTATCCTTATGAAAATATGAGTAATCAGTTTATGCTTAAAACTATTACTGAATGGCATCCTACTAATCTTAATGAAATATATCATTGTTTATTCTTTTTCTTGTTTTCTATTACTTTACTTATTGTTTTATTAAGTAAGAAAAAATTACAGTTTATAGATTTAGTTATTTTTGGGTTTACTTTATTTTTAGGTTTAAAAAGTATTAGATTTTGGATGTTCTTCTATATTGCAGCTTCTATGATTATAGTAAATTATATACCTGAGTATAAACTAAAAAAAGGTGATGAAAATTATATTTTATTAATTGTAGTACTTTTATTTGGTTTCTTTATGATGGGATTTAAAGATATAAATAAATCTTTAGAAAAGAAAGTTTTATCAGATAAAGTAATTAGTTATTTAAAAGAGAATAAACCTAAAAGACTTTATAATTATTATGATTATGGTGGTTATTTAATTTATAATGATATTAAAGTGTTTGTTGATGGTAGAGCTGATCTGTATTCTAAGTATAATTATGAAGATTCTTATAATTTATCAACTATGACTGGAAATATTAAGAAGATAATTGATAAATATGATTTTGATTATTATTTGATTTCTAAGGATTCTAGTTTAAGTTATTATCTGAAGGAAAGAGAGGATTTTAGACTTGTTCTTCAGGATGGAAAACAAGTTATATATAAGAAAGTATGAAAAATATGTATAAAAATTATTTAAATAAAGATTATAATTTTGATAGAAAAACTATGACAGGAATAATCTGTTTATTAGTAGTTATTACTGGATTTTATGGCTTTTTATATGAATATATTTTCTATTATTTTAATGGAGGGATGAAATATTTTTATTGGCGAGGAGGAAATTTTTTACCTTGGATAAATATTTATGCAATAGGAAGTTTATTAATATTTTTTACAACATATAAGTTTAGGAAAAATCCTTTGAAAGTATTTTTAATAGGAATGATACTTTGTGGTTTGCTTGAATTTTTTTCAGGTCTTGGAATGTATGTGATAGGTAATGGTTGGAGATGTTGGGATTATAATCAAGAAATTTTAAATTTTGGAAATATTTATGGATTTGTTTGTTTGAGAAGTGTTTTGTTTTTTGGTGTTTCAGGTTTGGTATTGATTTATTTTCTAATACCACTTTGTTTTTTTATCGCTACGAAAGTAAATAAGAAAGTATTTTTTTGGGTAACTGTTATTTTATGTTCTATAGTTTTATTTGATGAAATATATAACTTTGCTATTGCTAGGATCTTACATTTACCTCGAGCGTACGATATTCATAAAGCAATGGGTATGCATTATGTTCATTTTAAATAATAAAAAAATCGGCTTAAACCGATTTTCTTTATTGTTCAGTATTTGTAGAACTTGCATTACTATTTTTTATTTGATTATCGATGTAATCATCATATTTACTTTGTAATAGAGAATCTTTAAATGTAACTTTTTTCTTTTTTCTAAAGTCTCTTAAAGTTTTATAGTATAAAGAAGAATCATTACTTAATTTATCTTCAACTACAGCTTTTATAACATCATCTTTAACTTTCTTTAAAGTTGGTTTTTTCTTTTGTTTTTCTTTTAAGATAATATGATAACCATATTGAGATTTTACTGGTTCTTCAGTGAATTTTCCAACTTCAAGATCTTTAGCTGCTTGCATAAAGTTTTCATCAAAATTATCATCTGTATTGAAATATCCTAATTCACCACCATCTTTAGCACTTCCAGTGTCATCAGAATGTTTTTCAGCAAGTTTAGAGAAGTCTTCTCCATTTTTTAATTTACTGATAATTTCTTCAGCTTCCTTTTTAGCTTCAGCATCTTTTTTCTCTTTATCTTCATCGCTGTCTTTATCACTTGTTTCAACGGAAATTAAAATATGTTTAGCTTTTATATCACCAATGATATTTTCATTGTAATAAGCTTCAATTTCTCCATCTCCAGTTTCATCTTTAAGATAATCTTGAACAGCTAAGTTTCTTTTATATTCTAAAGATAACATATCACGAAGATCATCTTCGTTATCAATTCCAAAGTATTGTTGCATTGCTGCTTTCCATTGTTCTTCGTTATTTTGATAACTTGATTTCATTTGAGTTATTTGTTGTTCAACTGAATTATTTTCTTTATCGTCAGATGGATATTTTTTATCTAGTAGTTTATGATCGATTAAATCTACTAAAATATTAACACCATATTTTTCACATAGTTTTTTATAATATGTATCTGATGATATTTTACTGCCTTTCATTGTTACGGCTGCTTTTTCTCCATTTTTTAGTTTAACAGTTCCACATCCAGTAGTAAGAGTTGTCAAAACAAGTAAGACACTTAGACTACCAATTAATTTTTTGTTCATTTTTGCCTCCTTTAAAACTCATAATTATCATACCAAATATTTGTAAATAGTGCAAATATTTAATTTTATATAGATATATATAATCACACAATTTAAGGTTTTGCCATAAAATAATGTGAATACCAAAAAAAAGGAGGAAAAGAACATGGGTAATAATTATGTATCATCAGGAGCAATAATTTTAGTATTATTTATTTTATTAGTAATCATACTTGGAGCTTGGATTTAAGGAGGTGTAATTATGGCTTGTGAAAATAATAATAACTCATCTTCAAGATGTGGTGGAAGCGGATTTGTTATAATCATTGTATTATATATCTTGCTTGCGATAATTTTAGGAGGAGCTATTGCTTGTTAAGCAATAACTCTTTTATTTTTCTTTTTTTTATTTTATAATGTAGAAAAGGAGGAAATTATGAAGAAAGCAATATCTGTTATTTTAAGTATAGTTTTATTTTTCTTATTTGGTTTAATTACTATATTTTGCTCATTTAATAGAGTTTCATCAGTTGATTTTGTAACTGATGCTGTTAAAGATATCGATGTCGCTGATACACTTAATTCATTAAGAGAAAATAGTTCTGAAGTTGATAATGCAATTAATGATTTATATGAACAAGCAGAAAAAAATGGATATAGTAAAGATCAAGTTGATGCGATTATTAATTCGGATACGACTAAATCTTTAGTTGAAACTTATGCTGAGAGTATTTTAGGTGATGGAAAAGATTTAACTAATGAAGATATTAGTAAAATTATTACTAATAATGCAACTGATATTATAGAAAAATCTAATGGTAAGTTAACTAAAGATGATAAAGGGAAAATTATTGAAGCAGGAGAAGCTTTAGCGCCTTCTATTACTGAGAATTTACCAACTAAAAAAGAGATTCAAAAAATGGTTGGTAAAGAAAATATGAATAATATTACTAATCCAATAAAAAGTGGTTTTTCAATTATTGTTATTATCGTTACAATAGTTATTATTGGTTTATTAATATATCTTCAAAGAAAGAAATTTAAGTGGTTAATTTATACAGGAGTTCCACTTTTAGTATCTTCAAGTTTCACAGTAGTATTTGCTGTACTTTTCAAAGCGATTGCGTCATTAGCAGCCGGAGAAGAGGATGTTTCATTGGTCGTAGCAACTCCTATTATAAAAACTTTTGCTGATATACTTTTAATAATAGGAATTATAGGTATTTTAATATTTATTGTTGAAATAGTTGTATATTTCATTTTAAAGAAGAAAATAGTAAAGAAAAAAGAATTGGCTTAATACAATTCTTTTTTCTTGGTAAATTGTTTGGATTCACATAAAACTTCATTAGATGTATCAAACGATTTTAGATATTGTCTTAAAAAGTAAATTTTATCTATATTATTATCAAATAACATATCACTTAATTCTAAAGATTGTGGTAAATAGATATTATTATAATTTAAATTTGGATACTTTGTTTTGTTTATACTTCTTCTTTTTTGAATAAGATCATCATTATACTGATCACTTTTTGAGTAAGAAAGTAAATTAGCAAAGAAGTTAACATTATTTTGCCAAATGACTGGATCTAAAGTTCCGTTTGGACATCTAAATTCTATAGTATTGTTTTCTTCAATCTTATTTATATTATTAGTGTTATCAACATTAGAAAAATTTACAGCTTGATGTCTTGATCGAAAAATTCTATCAATTATATCTTCCATATTTAATAGATCGTATTTTTTAAGTTTTTTATAATCTTTCCAAAGAGTGCTTGCTAGAGGTGGAGCGTAAGTATTTATTTCTGGTCTTCCAGTTAGATAATCACCATACGAAAAACGAAATATAACGTTTTCATAGACTGACCATAGTTTGATAAAGTTTAGCCAAGCAGGTGTATTATTACCTAATATTTGTGTCCCTATATGAATATGTCCACCACAGTTAGTATCGATAATACTATGTTTTTCTAAGATGTTACATACTTCTTTTAGTTCCTGCCAAGTTTTCTTATTATCTTTTAGGATTGGTGAATTTATTTCAATCCCATTATTTAAAGTTCCATCTTCTTTTGCAATCCATGGTTTTCTAGTAGGAAGTTCTAGTAAACTTTGCTCGATGTTATCTTTACAAGCATATTCACTTTCTAGTTCTAGGCCAAAAGTTATTTTATTATTTAAATTTAGAGAGTCTCTTAAATCTAAGTAATAATCATCAAGATAATAAAGTAATTGTTTTAAATCTTTATCTTTCATTTTTGATAACATATCATTATCATGTGGTTTTAAGTAATGAAAAATTTCATTATTCATAAATATCCCCTTCTTTTTAATGCTCTATATTATAACATATTTTTGCTTAAAAAGCTAGAGTAAGTGATAAAATAAAAAAACACTTGCGTGTTTATTGGGGTGTATTATAAATAGTGTTGGTGAAAAATATCACTACACTATTTTTTGATTCAAAAAGAGACATAAGTTTGATAC
>CANQVR010000061.1 GCA_947627375.1 uncultured Bacilli bacterium
GGTATGACTATGATAGTCAAAAATGGGCAAATGCTGTAATATTAAGAGATGGGAAAGTAGACCCAGGAGAGAATCAATCAATCGAAGAAAATGATATTGAAAGTTATTTTGTATGGATCCCAAGATATCGATATCAAATATTTGATGAAGGAAATTATAATGGTTTAACAACGAAAACAAATAAAGAGCAAATCATAAATATTGAATTTGAGAATAAAAATGTTAAGCCACAAACTGGAAGCAAACAAGGAGAATGGTTAACGCATCCAGCTTTTACATCATTTAATACGAATGGAATATGGGTTGGAAAGTTTGAAACAGGATATGATGGAGCAGGAAGTACGGGAGCAGCAGAGGTAAATCCAAAAGATGAAGTATCCTCAATCGAAGCAGCAAATAAAGTCATAATTAAACCAAATGTCTATTCATGGCGAGGAATCCAAGTATCTAGAGCCTATACAATAGGAAGACATTATGATGAAGGTTTAAATAGCCACTTGATGAAGAATACTGAATGGGGAGCAGTAGCCTACTTACAACACAGTAAATATGGAAGTCACTCAAGGGTAAGAATAAATAATAACTCAAATCATTTAACCGGATATGCAGCAAGACAAGAGCCAACAACAGGATATACAGGAACAAATGAATTATGTAGTATAACTCCTGAAGCCTGTAATGAATATGGAGGAGTATCTAAAGCAGGAGAAGATGGAACATATAATACAAATTATTTTAATAAAGCAAGTGTAGTAGCCAGTACAACAGGAAATTATAGTGGAATCTATGATATGTCAGGTGGCGCTATGGAATATATGATGAGTGGAGTAGATGATAATTCAACTGGTGATGGTAAAACAGGAAAATTAATATCTGGAAATGATAGTGCATATAATTCTGGCTTTAATGGTAAATTAACATGTCTAGAATGTAATGAAGGAATTACTGAAATAACAGGAGAAATACCATTACCAACCGATGAAAGATATTATGATAAATATGATTATAGTAAAAATGACAAAGTTTATAATCGAGGCTTTTTAGGAGATGCTACAAAAGAAATGGGTCCATTTCAAACTATGAAATATGGAACTCAATCGCGAAACGTTGGTAGTTGGTATGATAATCAAGCTTACTATTTTTATTTAGGTAATGCATGGTTAGGACGTGGAGGACGATGCGATAGTGGTAGCGAATCTGGTTTGTTTGGATTTGAAGGTAACTATGGTTCTGCAGGTAGGTATAGCTATCGTCTTGTTCTAGCTCTTTAAAAATAAATTGTTTATTATAACTTGAAAATCTTTAATATTTTTCATATAATACATTAAAGCGATGAAAAAAGAGTAGTAATAAAAATATTCTTTTAAAGAGACTTTGTGGTTGGTGTAAACAAAGAAAGAAATTTTATGAACTTGCTTTTGGATGCTTATAGGAGAATCTCCTTTATCAAAGTTAAGTTAAAATTAGGATGGTACCGTCTATATAGACTCCTTTGGTATCATCTTTTATTTATGTGGAGGTTGATATGGAAAATATTATTTATGATTTATTATTTTTTCTAATTGTCTTTTTAGTAGTGTTTGTTATTAATTATTTTTCATCTGTTAAAAAGATTAAGAAAAGAAAAAAAATTGAATTAGTTGATTATTTAGTAGTTAGATTTAAATTAAGTTCTAAAAAGATTAAGGCTCGTAAAATGGTTTTAACGATTAGTTTAATAAATGCTTTTATTATATCTAGTGTTGCTACATGTATAACGATGTTAGATATAAGTTTTATTTGGCAATTTATGATTGGTTTTGTTTTAATATTTGCTCTTATTTACTCATTATATGAAATATATGGTAGATATTTAGTTAGAAAAGGTTATGGAAAGGAAGATGTTAAATGAATACTTTAGAAATTGAAAAGAAATGGCAAGATTATTGGGATACACATCATACATTTGAGGCTAAAAATAATGATTCTAAACCGCCTTATTATGTGTTGGTAGAATTTCCTTATCCTTCTGGTAGTGGTCTTCATGTTGGGCATGTAAGAAGTTATACTGCTCAAGATGCGATTGCTAGAATGAAGAGAATGCAAGGCTATAATGTTTTATATCCAATGGGTTGGGATGCTTTTGGAGCGCCTGCTGAAGCTTATGCTATTAAAAATCATATTCATCCTAAAGAAGCTGTTCAAGAAAATATTAAAACTTTTAAAAGTCAAATGAAGAATTTAGGTTTTTCATTTGATTGGACAAGAGAATTTTCCACTACAGATCCTGAATATTATAAATGGACACAATGGCAATTCTTACAATTTTATAAACATGGGATGGCTTATAAAGATACTATTCCGGTTAATTGGTGTCCAAATTGCAAAACCGTTTTGTCTAATGAAGATGCTGCTGGTGGTGTTTGCGAACGTTGTGGAACTAGTGTTACTCAAAAAGAAAAATCCCAATGGATGCTTAAAATGTCTAGCTATGCTGAAGATTTATTAAAAGGCTTAGATGATACTAATTTTGCTAATAAAGTTAAATTAGGTCAAATTAATTGGATTGGTAAATCAACAGGTGCCCATGTTAATTTTAAAGTAGATGGTTATGATGAAGAATTTACCGTTTTTACTACTCGTTGTGATACTTTATTTGGGGCTACTTATTGTGTTTTAGCTCCTGAACATAGATTAATCGATAAAATTACAACTTCAGATATGAAAAAAGAAGTAGAAAATTATAAAGATACTTGTAAACATAAAAGCGATATGGAAAGAACCGAACTTAATAAAGACAAAACTGGTGTTTTTACAGGTGCTTATGCTATTAATCCCGTAAATAAAATGAAAATTCCAATTTATATTAGTGATTATGTTTTAGCTACTTATGGAACAGGGGCTATTATGGCTGTTCCAGCTCATGATGAAAGAGATTATGATTTTGCTCAAAAATTTAATATTCCTATCGTCCAAGTTTTAGAAGAAGTAACTGGAACTCCTCATGAAAATGAAACTAAGAAAAATTCTATTGTAGCAATTGTATATGACGAAGAAAAGCAAAAATATTTAACTATTAATTGGCATGATTTAGGTGGACGTCTATTTATTGGAGGAACAATTAAAGATAATGAAACTGCTTTAGAATGCGCCAAAAGAGAAGTAGAAGAAGAAACTGGCTATATTGATTTAGAATTAATTAGTGAGTTACCAAAAATAAATCATCATTATTACGCTTATAATAAAGATAAATATTTTAACATTGAATCGACAGGATTTTTCTTTAAATTAAAAAGTTCTAAAAAGAAAAAACAAAATTTAGATGAGGATGAAAAATTTACTGTTGAATGGGTAGATAATGATACAGTTATTAAGGAAATTAAAGATAGTCTACATTGTAAAACTTATGAATATGCTTTAAACCCTGGGGCAATGGTTGGAGATGGTATCCATATTAATTCCGAATTTTTAAATGGTTTAAATAAGGATGAAGCTATTCAAAAAATGCTTAATTATCTTAAAGAAAATAAATGCGGTGAAGCCAAAGTTAATTATAAAATGCGCGATTGGATTTTTTCTAGACAAAGATTCTGGGGTGAACCAATTCCAATGATTTATTGTGAGCATTGTGGATGGGTGCCAATGGATGAAAAAGATTTGCCTTTATTACTTCCAAATGTTGCCGAATATGAACCAACTGATGATGGCGAAAGTCCACTTGCTAAAATTACTGATTGGGTAAATACCACTTGTCCGAAATGTGGTAATCTTGCTAAAAGGGAAACCGATACAATGCCTAACTGGGCTGGATCAAGTTGGTATTTTTTAAGATTTATGGATGCTCATAATGATCAAGAATTTGCTAGTATGGATGCTATGAAATATTGGAATCATGTTGATTGGTATAATGGAGGAATGGAACATACGGCAAGACACTTACTATATGCACGTTTTTGGGTTCAATTTTTATACAATATTGGTTTAGTTCCTAAAAAAGAAATGATTTGGACTAGAGTAAGTCATGGGATGGTTTTAGGTTCTAATAATGAAAAAATGAGTAAAAGTAAAGGCAATGTTATTAATCCAGATGATATTGTTAATGAGTATGGAGCTGACACTTTAAGAGTATATGAAGTATTTATGGGTGATTATCAAGCTGATGTACCATGGAGTACGGAATCTCTTAAAGGATGTAGAAGGTTTATTGATAAAGTTATGCGTTTAAAAAATAAAGTTGTTGATAAGGAGTGTTACTCTAGTGATTTAGAAGCACTTATTCATAAAAGTATTAAAAAAGTAACAAATGATACTTTAAATTTAAGTTATAATACGGCTATTTCAACATTAATGATTTTAGCAAATGCTTATCAAGACCATAATGAAATAACTAAAGATGATTATCATGTATTATTGACACTTTTAAATCCTTATGCCCCTCATATTACGGAAGAATTAAATGAACAAATTGGTTATCAACCAATCTGTGAATCTTCTTGGCCAGAATATGATGAAGAAAAAACGATTGATGATAAAATAACTATTGGGGTTCAAGTAAATGGTAAATTAAGAGGAGAAGTACTAGTAAATACTAATGAAGAAGAATCTAGTGTCAAAGAAAAAGTTCTTAATATTGAAAATATTAAAAAATATCTTGATGGAAAAGATATTGTTAAGTTTATTTATATACCTAATAAAATTGTAAATATAATTATTAAGTAAGAAAATAATCTAAGGAGTGAGGGTAAAACCTAACTTTTTTTGATTGCAAAATAATAATAAGTTATAAATATGTTAATAAGTATAATGATAAGATTTAGAGTAAAAATATATCAACTTTTTTTTCTTAATTTTACGATTTTTTCCTTACTGTAAATTTTAATAATTTAACTTGTATTTTTAAGATGATTTTATTATAATTATATTTAGTAAAGAATAGAGAGGTAAAACCATGAAGAATAATGAAAAATATAGTTCAATTAAACATAAATTTAAATTATTTACATCAATTCTATCATGGACAGTGTTTGTACTTCTTATTTTAACTGCAACTTTATTAGTATATTATTTTATTACTACTAGGGTTCTTTCCAAAAAAGATGCTATTTACCGTCCAGCTTTTGGATTATATACAATAATTTCGCCAAGTATGGAAAAAACTTTAAATATATATGATGTTATAGTTAACGTTAGAGTTAAAGATCAAAATGATATTAAAGTAGGGGATATAATTACATTTATATCTACATCTTCTAGTTCTAAGGGTATGACAATAACTCATAGAGTTATTGAAATATCCGAAGACGAAGAGGGTAATAAAACTTTTAAGACCAAGGGAGATAATAATACTAGTCCTGATCCCAAACCGGCAGTTTTTGAAAATATTATTGGAAAAGTTATTTTTAAAATTCCTCAATTAGGTAGATTACAATCTATTCTAACAACTAAAGGAGGATGGTTAATTCTTGTTGTAGTACCGGCCTTTGTTATAATTTTATTTGATATCTTAAAACTAGTTAGATTGTATGGAGCTGAAAAAAGCATTGAAGAAATTAATAATCAAGATCTTAAAAAGAAAGAAAAAGAAATTGAAATTAAGAAAGCTATTGAAGAAAAACTTACAATGAAGTATAAGAGTCAAAGAAGAAGTAAATATGAGAATGAGCCATTGAAGAAAAAATCTGTTATTTTGGAAGTAAATAATAAAAACAAAAGCAAAGTAAAGGTTATAAATGAAAAAAAAGAAAATAATAAATTAAATATTTTAGATGATAATACAATTACCAAAGAAGAATTAATAAATGAATATATTTTAGAAAATGAAAAGAATATAGGAAATAATAAATCTAAAGTATCTAATAATTTAAATCAAAAGAAAGTAAGAACTCGTAAGAAAAAGAAAAAAAATTATTGATTACGGTTCTTCCGAAAGTTTCCGGAAGGACCTTGATTACTAGTTTTTTTCTTTTTTGGTTACTATTTAAGCCTCAAACAAAAATAAACTAGATAAAAAATAGAAAATCTAGTTTTTTTTAAGTTAAAATAATAGTTGATAAGTAGGCTGAATTTGTTGATAACTTTTGCTGCTTTTCTAGGTTTTAAGGGCATTTGATGATATAATTATATTATAAAGTTGGTGACAAAAATGGCTACAAATTATGAAAATAAATTTTATAAAGATTATGAAAAATTACAAAATAAATATGATAAAAAATGTAGTGATTATAAACATATGGAATTAAGAGCAGTAATTGCTGAAGATGCT
>CANQVR010000062.1 GCA_947627375.1 uncultured Bacilli bacterium
AAAGAGACTGATTCTCTAGTCTCTAATATCTTTATTACCATAGATGGTAACTTTACACAAAGTTTTTTACACTCTCTCCTAGTTGTCCACCACCATCTACCCCTGAGTAATAAAAGAAAAAAGAAGCAATGTTTAAGAGTTGCTTCTTTTTTTTCTGATTAAATATTCTTCGAAGTTTTTATATAAATCAAAGATAAAAGTTTTATTTTTGATTTCATAATATTTATTATCTTCATAAGTTCTTTTACTAATAATCTCCATATTATCTATTATTAAATAATTTATATGTTGTGCTTGGAGAAAATCTATAAGTTTTCCTTTCTTACCTTTAAATGGTTTTATAATATCAAATTCTTCATTTGGTATATGATAAGATTTCTTTGTTTTTATAATTATTATATAATCCTTATAAAGACTTTTAACAAATTTATATCTAGTTTTTATCATTGTTCTCCTCTTTTATACATCTTTAGAAAAGTGGCGTACCACTTTTCGTATATATACTAACTTTTGTGTTTTCCACATGGTTAAGTTATGTCGATATATACTATAATTATGTCCTTAGACATATTTACCTAAACATTATCGAGTGGGCGGACCCCATTGTTGGTGTTGTTCGCGTTCGGATTGTTCACATTGCCGCTGGAGTTGACAGCGAACACGTTGTTCGAGTTGTCGGAATTCGGAGACTAAACGCTTTTATTAGAAACTTAACCTTCTTTTTTATAAAAATACTTCTCTACTAATCGTTGCATTTTTCTTTTGGATCCATATTTAAATCCATATTCATAAGTTGAAATACTAGAAAAAGCACTTTGTAAAGATATTTTACCACGATCATATAAATATCTTACTTCCTTTATTCTCTTCTTTACTCTTCTTCTAGTATCACTAGAAACATTTATTACCGTTTTACCATCTATAATTCTAAAACGATATCCACAAAAAGTAAATCCTTCCTTAATATTGACAATACTTGTTTTTTTCATATTAACATTTAATTTATACTCATTACTTAAAATATCTATTATTTCTTTTTGCTTCTCTTTTAAATATTTTAAATCATCACAAAGTATTACAAAATCATCCATATATCTTAAATAATATTTCAAATGAAAGTCATGTACTATTTTATGATCTAATTCATTTAAATAATAAATAGCAAGAAATTGACTTGTCATATTTCCAATCGGAAGACCTTTTCCTTTTTCATATTTAGGAATAGATTTTATCTCATCAATTCTTTCTACAGCATTTTCAAGTTCTAAGCTTTTTAATTTATCTATTTGTTTATTTATATAAGGATAATTAGTACTATCTATGATTGTTTCCATGAGACTAAATTCTTCTGCATTTATTTTATCTCTGATCATATTCTTTAATATTTCATGATCAATACTATAAAAGTATTTAGAAATGTCTAACTTTAAAACATAACAATGTTTCTTATTCTTAAACTTCTCTAAATACTTCTTTAATAAATCTAAGGCATAATCTCTACCCATATCTTTTCTTGTTGCAGCATTTCTGATATCTAAATATCTTTCTAAATTAGGCATCAGAACATATCTTGCTACATAATGATTTATAAGTTTGTCTTTTATATTTAAAGACATTATTATCCTATATTTAGGATATTTAATCATAAATATATTATATCTCATAGAATTATATAAATTATTATTTAATATATAACATACTTTAGTTATGTTGATAGATAAATATCTTTCAAATCTATATATTTTTCTTTTATTTTTAGTATTCTTTTTTATTTCATCATTAAACAGGTCTAATACTTTTTGATAACTAACTTTCATCGCTATTTACCCAACCATAGACCATCTTTTGCATCTCTTCTAATTGTCTACAACCTTTATTTAATTTTTTTTCATTTATACACATTCTATGATAACTTTCTTCTAAATGAAAATCTAACATACTTATTTTAGTAAGCATTTTCTTTTGACTAATTAATCTATCTTCCTCTAGTAAATTAGTTAGAAAAATTAATTCTAATAAATCATAACTAGTATGTAATATTCTATCTTTTAAAGCAAATTCTTTTCTTGGAAAGTTGACTATAATTTCATTAACATATTCAATAAAATCTTTACATTTAGTAACTATTTTGAATTTATCATATTTATTATTCATAAATCACCTGATTAACAAATTCCATAATTTGTTGAACCTTTTCTGCGGGTAAATTATTTATCTTTTCAATTAAGTCTTCTTCTTCTTTTTTTGCTTTACAAGATTCGATACCTATTTGTAAATATTTTTGATATTGATTTTTCTTTTTAAAATCCTTTTTTTCTACTTCCTTATCTTTTTCTATTATTACATAATTTATTTTTTTATCTTCTAAAATATTTTGAATTTTTCCTAGTACATTTACTGGGAAACCTACTCTTCCTTTACTGATTTTATAATCTGCTACAGCATGAAGCACATAAGCATCATTTTCGTAAGCAGTATAAAACTTACCTTGTCTTCTAATTTTTATATGTTCTTTCATAAGTCTATTACACAATTAACCTTTCAATAATTTTTACTGCATAATATTAATCTATAAATAGATTTAACTTACTACGAACACATTAAACTATATATGGATTATCTTTTGTGCCCTTTCCTGATTTAATAAGGACATCTTCTTTTAAATATAAAGCCGGATATACTTTATAAATTTTATTTGTTCTATCATATTTTATTGGACCATTTTCGCTTACATATAATGCTAGGTTAGCACTATTTGTGTATGGTGTTAGAAGCCAATATGAAGAATCATTAAATAACCAACTAGTAGAAGCATTTTCTTTATTGCATTGGTCATTCATTGGATTTTCAAAACATGTCTCATTAACACCATTGGCATAAGTATAACCATAGTCACTTACACTAATTAAACCAATATTCCCTTGCCAAGTTGTCTCTTTTTCTTTACTATACCAAGCAGGAGTTGAAATATCTAAAGCTGCTCCTCCTATATTCCAAGAAGTATTAGCAATTTTTTCTTGAACTTTTTTAGAAAGAGTTTCATAATATGTTTTGCTATTTAGTTCTTGTCTTAAGGTAGAAGAACTTATCCAATTGTTACTTTCTTTATCACTCCAAGAATAATTATTTAAACTTTCCTCTCTTACTATTTTAATTTTTTGATCAAAGATACCTATAATTCTCCACATTTCATTATTAAATTTAAGATAATTATTAGGATTCTTACCGATATATCTATAGCTTATTGTATTATCAGGTTGTTTTATTGGATACATCGTTTGTTGTTGGTTTAGAGTTGACTCGTTATATTTTATATCATCATTAATAGCAAGAGCTGAAGGTGTTTGTCTATTTATATTTATTCCTGTTGTAAGTAGTGATTGATCATTTGGATTATTACTAATATCTTTTACAGATCCCTTATTAATTCTTAATGATAATATTCCCGTATTTTCAAAATTATTTAGGTCAAAAGTATATCTTTTACCTTTTTCTAAAGTTGTTGTTTTTATTAATTTGATCGTAGCATCTTCTTTTGTTCCTGATACTAATGGTGTAATATCATCTGGAGTTAAATATTTTGAAAATCTTTGACTTTCATCTGTACAATTGATTGAAACAGTAACTTTAGAAGTAGAATTTATAACTTTTTGAGTAGCACTGTTTAAACTACATTGTGGAGTTTCTTGATCCAAGGCATTAGCATAAAAAGTTGTATTGTGTTTTAATTGGATTTTTTCTTGTTCTTGATAACCACTAGTAGCATTTTCATCTTCGTTCCAAAAACTATTATAATATTCTTGTTTTGGATAAATTTTTGGAAGAGTTATTTCACATGTGTTTTTATTACCGATTATGTTACATGTTTTTTCGTTACTATCGATATTTTCTACGCCTATACCTTTTTCTAATTTTGCAGAAATTTTCTTTTCGATTGTTATTCCTGTTGGAAGTTCTAAACTGGCATTCGCTTCTTGATTTTCATTGACAATTGCCCCTTCTTTTATTTTTATAGTAAGTTGTCCGCCTGTTTTAAAACCATTTAGTTTTAGAGTATATAAAGTCTTGTTATCAGAGTTTTGTGAAGGATTCAATTCAATACTTTCAACTGAGGATGGAACTTTTCCTACTAAAACTTCAAGATCATCTTTAGTCATCGTACGGATTAGTTTTTGATCTGCTGAATCACAACTAATATTAATACTTGCCTTTCCAGTTGAAGCGATAGTCGTAGAAGAGATGTCATCAACTGTACATGTTGGACTAGTCATCTCACCTGCTTTGGTATAATAGACTACATCATCTGTAACAGCAATTTTAGTCTTTGGTAAAACTCCTGCTGTAGATGCTGTATCCGTTGTGAAATATCCTTTACCTTTATCTGAAGAAAGATTTGGAAGAACAACTTCACAACTAGTCATGTCCTTATCTATTTCACAAGTTAATGTGTCGTTACTACCAATTACACTTACTCCGTTTGTTTCTCTAAGTGTAACGGTTACTACCTTTTTTTCTTTTACGATAACTGTTCTAACTACACTAGCTGTATTGCCCTCATTGTCTTCAACTAAATATTTGATTTCATATGTTCCAAGTACATTAGTATCCACTACTCCTTCAACCTTTATCTTAGAAGTTAAATCTTCTCCTGTACTACTAGTAGCTGTCGCTTGTTCATCTATGTAGTCTGCTCCCTGGTTTACATATACTACGGAATCTCCATTTAGTTCGATAGTTGGATGATTTTGATCATATACATTTACTGTTCTTACTATAGATGATTCATTATATCCACTATCCATTACCGTATATTTTATATAATACACCCCTATTTTAGAAGTGTCAATATTTGTCGTATTTTCTAATGTTTCTCCGTCATAAAATTCATATAAATTTTGAAAATCTTTATTTGATATTTTATCTTTATCATCTTTTATTTCTTTTATTCCTTTATCAATATAATTATTTCCTTTTTCTATATATTCTACAGTATCTCCGTTTAAGATAATTGAAGAAGGATTATCATTAATTTTTTTATTTTGGAAATTATCTTGAATAGCTTCGATTGCTATTTTAGCTGCAAAAGTTTTATTTTGACCTTCATTACCTACATTTTCATCTACCCATAATTTGATACTATAAGAAATACTCTCTCCTGCTTTTAATTTACTATTCTCTTTTAAAATTAGATTTGGTAAGCTAGATAGAAGTGCTGGAGCAGTCCAAGTATCATCATTTTCTTTAAGACTATATTTTATTTGTGAAGGAATAAGTTGATCTTTAAAATCCGTTTGATTATCATCTTCTAATTTTAAAATATAAGAAGCATCAATATTTCCTGTGTTTGTTATTTTAAAATTATAAGCTGAATTTTTCATTCCTTCTTCATCACTTATTGGTTTTATATTTTCTAAGTTAATTGTGTCTCCATCACTATATTCGATATTAAAAGTTCCGGCCATACTTGTTTGTGTACTAGAACCCATTTGTGTAATTTTAATAAAACCATAACTTCCCGCTACTAAAGTTATAACAACAATTGTTATTATACCTATAATAAATAGTTTGTCATTTTTATTATAAAAACCCTTTTCCATTTTCAGTTACCTCTTCCTCTATCTTACCAAAATTATCCAATTATATTCTATCTTTATTTTATAAAACTTTATAGAAAAGGTCAATGTTTTTGCCAAAATTTACCTATATTTGTCGATTGATGACAAAAAGAAAAAGTTACCAAAGTAACTTAAACACGGGAATTTAACACTTTTAAAATATATAAATTACGCAAACCATTGTAAAATGGTTATTTTTTGTCAAATTTTTAATT
>CANQVR010000063.1 GCA_947627375.1 uncultured Bacilli bacterium
TATTAGCAACGGAAGATTATATAAATTCTTTCGTTATTGGAAGAAAAGTTGTAGATAACTACGACACTCGCTCCATTTAAGAATTTGTTCGAACTTTCGAACTCTAATATATAAATATGTCAAGACAACTTACATAAAAAATAAAAAAGGAACATTCAATTTTCGCATATTGAGTGTTACCATTAAAGTGGTCCACCTAAATCATCGCTGAGTTAGGTGGATTTTTTCTTATATTAATACTATAAATAGTAAGATATTTTTCAAATTCCCCTATAAATATTTATAAACCAACTAATAATTATTAAAATTATAACTATATAATAATGTTTTGATATTTTTTTGAATATTTCTATTGCTTTAGAAGTATTAAATATATTAACAATAAATACATATGCTAGTATTAAGATTATTGGAAAAGCTAAAATATTATAAGAAAATGAAGTAATTATGTTAAATTTTAAAATTTCTTTTACTGCTCTTGTCATTCCACAAGCAGGACAAGAAATATGAAAAATAGTTTTTATTAAACATGGAGGATTTAAATTAATGCAAATTAAAAATATTAATATTAAGCTCATATAAATAGATAATATTAATATTTTTTTTTGCACATTACTGTAATGGTGTTCCATTTGCATCAACAGCAATTGATCCCGTAAATAACATAATTGCTTCAATTAATGCCCAAACACCTGTAACAAAAGCTCCAAGTCCACAAGTAAGTAATGTTAATAGTAATTGAACAATACCTCTACTACTATAACCTAAATAAAAGTTATGAACACCAAGAGTACCAAAAAATAACGCAAGTATACCAGCACAAATTTTTGATTTTGGTGCTGTTGCCGGATTGGTATTAATATTAGTTATATTTGTAGTAGTTCCATTATCCTTTCTTACCGCAACACCACAATTTAAACAAACATCTTGATTTTCCTTTAATGGTTTCCCACAATTCTCACAATACTTTGCCATAAAATACTTCTCCTCATTTCCTATGTTTATGTTATCATAATAACATAAAAAACACAATATTTTGAGAAATTTTTCACATTATTTAAACAGGTATGTTAAGAATCTGTCCAATACTAAGCGTATTACTTGTCAAATTATTTAACTCTTTTATCGCATCAACCGTCGTGTTATATTGCCTTGCTATCGCATAAAGTGTATCTCCACTTTTCACTGTATATGTAATAAAATTTGTACCTGCACTAGTAGGTATTTTTAATACTTGCCCAATTTGTAAAGTATTACTAGTTAAATTATTTAAACTTTTAATCGTATCTACTGAAGTATTATATCGTCTTGCTATCGCATAAAGTGTATCATTTTTTACCACGACATAATCAATATAGTTAGATGTATTACTAGTTGGTATTTTCAAAATTTGTCCAATTATAATTACATCATTTTTTAAATTATTAAGACTCTTAATAGCAGAAACAGTCGTATCAAATCTTTCAGCAATCACTGATAAACTATCTCCTGCCACTACAGTATACTCAATATAATTATCATCACTATCATTAGGAATTTGTAAGACTTGTCCGATACTTAATGTATTACTAGTTAAATTATTCAAACTTTTAATAGCATCTACTGTCGTATTATATCGTCTCGCTATAGCATAAAGAGTATCTCCACTTTTAACTGTGTAAGTTATATTGCTACCATTATTAATATCACTATCAACATTTCCTCCTTCAAGTACACAAGAATTTAAATTACCATATAAAGAATTAATTAAGTTCCAAGTTTGATTATTCACTGTTCCACTTGCGGTAATTTCATTATTAAGTTGAAATCTTTTAACTGCAGTTTCAGTCTCTAAATCAAATTCTCCCGTAACTTCACCTGGATAATATAAAAGTGCTTTAAGTTTAGTTTGTAAATCTTTAACATAGTTTCCGGTTGATCCTATACTGAGAGTTGGAAAAACACTTATTGTCGCAATTTTCGGTTCAGTCTCTTCAATTAACTTTTCCCAAGTTTCCTGCCCTACTCTTCCAGTTGCTTCCTGCCCTACACTACCCTGAAATGCTTTTACGCCAACTTCTGTTGCCAGTAAAAATTCTCCCGTAATCACTGCATTATAAAATCCAAGTCTTTTAAGTTTTTCTTGTAAGATTTTAACATCTTCTCCACTACTTCCTAATTCTAAATCACTATACATTTATAATCACCTAATTAAGTTTATTCATTTATTCCAAAGTTATTAATATAATAAATTGAGGTGAAATATGGCAAAAGGATATTTAAAAGTTAATGTCTATAGTGATACTGTTGCAAATCCTATAAAAAATGCAACTGTTACAGTACTGAAAAACGATGAAGAAATTACATCTTCTATAACTGATGAAAATGGACAAACAAACCTTATGACACTAGATACTGTCGATAAGAGTTATTCTTTAGAAAATCAAAAAACGACCAAGCCTTACGAAACATATGATGTTTTAGTAGAGGCATTAGGTCTTACACCCACTAAAATTGAAGGAGTAGGAATTTTTGATAACATTACATCAATTCAAAATATTTATATGACATCATTAGATGAACAGGAGAATGAAGAAGTAAATGAACTTCCTCCAAACACTTTATGGGGAAATTATCCCGAACAGACCCAAGTAGAAAATAATCTTAATAGCGGTATTGCTCCTATTGTTTTAAAAAGTGTAATTATTCCTACTAATATTATTGTCCACGATGGAATACCAAGTAATACAAGCGCTAAAAATTATACAGTTCCCTTTACTGATTACATAAAAAACGTCGCTAGTAGTGAAATTTATAGTACTTGGCCTAAAGAAACTATAAAAGCAAATGTTATCGCAATTATCTCATTTACTCTAAATAGAATTTATACTGAATGGTATCGAAGTCGTGGTTATGACTTTACAATCACATCAACTACCAATTACGATCAAAAATATACAAGGAATGGTACGATCTTTGAACCAATTTCTAAAGTAGTAGATGAAATATTTACTGAATATATTAGAAAAGGTGTAAGACTAGAACCCTTACTCGCAAGATATAAAAGTGAAACTTCAGAAAACGGTATCTTAAGTCAATGGGGATCTGAAGATTTAGGTCAAAGAGGTTACACTGCTCTTGAAATATTAAGATATTATTATGGAAATGATATTAATACTTACAATGCTCAAATATCAAATGATGCACCATACTCATTTACAAAAACATTAAAAGAAGGAGATTGTAGTATTGATGTTTATATTCTTCAAAACTCTTTAAACTATATTCATGGAAGTTATCCTGGTATTCCTATAATACCTAATCCAACAGGATACTTTGACACTAATACTAAAAATGCAGTAAAAACATTTCAAAAAGTTTTTTCACTTTCTCAAACTGGCGAAGCAAACTACAGTACTTGGTATAAAATATCTTATATTTTAACTGCAGTAAAAGATCTAACAGAAAGTGTTTATAATTAAAAAAGCCATTTGGCTTTTTATTTTTTATAAGGATATTCCCATAAACTTAATTTTCCATTTATATAAATAGGTTCTATTTTTTCTACTTCTTCTAATTTAAAACCATACTCTTTCTGATTTTTATCTGCAATAACTCCACTATAAACTAAAGAATCTTTCTTGCTTAATTCTTCTTTTAATTTCTTATCAACTAAAACACAATCTGTCATCTTAGCTTTTGCAATAATACAACCTAAAGGATACTCTAAATCAAGATCTTTAAATTTTTCCATTGCTTTTTTATCTATACTTTTTCCTGCATGTATTAAAATATCTCCTCTATACTTACACTTCCAAGTTCTAAATTCATATTCTTTTAATCCTTCTGAAATTAAAGTTGCAAAAGGTTGCTTAATAGTTATAACTTTCATAAAATTAATCATCACCTTCATATTTGTTATATACTTCATTTTATCATAAAAAAATATATTTTAATAATTATTTAAAAATTACAAATAACAATATAATTTTCTTACATTGACAAAAAATCTATTTTAGTTATAATAAAAAATCAAAGGAGAAATTATGAAATATAAAACATTAATATTCGATTTAGATGATACTTTAGTTGATGATGGAGAATCCATTAAATATAGTTTTAAAATTATTTTAAAAAAATTAAATATTGAATATAGTGATAGTCTATTTCAGGAATGGATAACTGCCGATAAAACTTTTTGGTTAAATTGGGCACATAAAAATTTAAACTTACCAAATTTTAAATCTATTCAAGAAGAAGTTGAATACGTAAGAGCGTATCGCTTTCTATTATTTTTTAAAAGTTTAAACCTTAATTATGATGATGCTTTAGAATTAAATAAATTATACTGTGATAATCTAGGAGTAAATATTATAGAAATTGAAGGTGCTACAAAACTTATTAAAGATTTATCTAAAGAATATGAAATATCTATTGCCAGTAACGGTCCAATCGAACCTGCTTTAAACAAAATAAATAAGCTTCATATTAATCCTTATATATCTTCTATTCTAACATCAGGAGAAATAGGCATAGGAAAACCTAATAAAGAATTCTTCGATGCTTTATTAAAAAAACTAGAAAACAATGATAAAAACAAAATGTTAATAATTGGCGATAGTCTATCATCTGATATTAAAGGTGGTATGAATAATGGCATCGACACTTGCTGGTTTAATAAAGATAACAAAACGTTACCAACAGAATATAAACCTACTATGGAAATTCATAAATTATTAGAATTAAAAAAGAAATTATAAATTAATAATCATAAAAAAGGAATAAAGTAAAACTTGTTCCTTTAATAGTTAGAGCCATAAAGAACTCTATTAAGTAACATATTAAAACACTTAATATGCATTTGTTCATCTTCGATAATTCTAGAAAGAAGTACTCTTATATATTTATCATTTATTATACTAATATGATATCTATAATTTTTAATAGCTTCTTCTTCAATTCTAATATCACTTTTTAACATTTCGACAATATCAGTATTATAATTTACAAAACTACTATTCCAATAATCCAAATTGTTAGATGCAGTGTTAATAGATCTAAATTCAGGATTAACACCTAATAATTTTATAGTCTCTCCTAAAAGTTCTAAATGCCTCATCTCAACCATAGCAATTTTCGACATAGTTTCAACAAAAACAGGATCCATATTAAATTTATCAAATTTCTGATAAACATATTGATGAATAGCTGTATCCTCTCCTACTGCTCCAGCATAATCCAACAAAAGAAGTTTAGCATATTCAATATTTTTCCTTTCTACTCGAACTTTAGGATAGGGTTTATTAACTTTACATTCCATGAAATCACCTAATTAATTATATTAATTATAAAAATTTATATTAATAAATATAATATTGTTTTATATAAAAAATTTCTTAGATTCGATTTTATTATCTCAAATTTAACACTTTTATAAAGACAAAACCTCTCTAACCCTTTGTATATAAGAGTTTGAGAGGTTTTTAATAT
>CANQVR010000064.1 GCA_947627375.1 uncultured Bacilli bacterium
TTCCATATTTTTTTAAGATATCTAAATTTTCTACTTGTTCTTTTGTAAGTAAAGTTATTTCTTCTTTCATATAACTACCTCACTTTTTGTTTTATTTTACCTTCTTTTTAACATTACTACTTGTATTAAAGTTTAACAACTTATTAAGATGATTTTCATCTATATAAATAACTTTACCACCTTTTGGATTTATTTTTTCTTGACCATACACAATCCATATAGCATCTAATGGTTTTTTTGGCATAGGTGCATATCCATCTGTAAATATTATTTTATTATCAACACGTCTTGTAAACGCATTAACTGCAGCATCAAAATCAGTACCTCCAAAACCAATAAAATTAAGATTTTCTATATCTTTTTCAGTTCTTATTTCTTCAAAACCATAAAATTCAGTATCGAAACATCCAACTTTTATTTTTGAATGATCCATAATATTTTTACATTCTCTTAAAAAATTTTTAAGTAAAGTTTTGCTAACTGAACCACTTGTATCTAATACTATTTCAGTTTCAGATATTGGTTGTTCTTCTAAATTTGAATGTAAAATACCATCTTCTATATATGCATGTTGAGAAGACCAATCAACATCATATTTTGTTGTTTCTTTTAAAATATATCTCCAATCCACAAGAGGTTTTGCTCTACCTATTGATCTAAATCTTTTTACATCAGCATTAGTAGTAGAACCAGCACCAGATGCTTTATTCATAAGTTCTTCTTTTAATTCTTGTAATTGTTCTTTTCTAGTTAAAGTATTCTTTTCAAATGATTTTTTTTCTCCAAGTTTAGAAATCTTTTCTATTTCTTTTTGTAAATCTTTTTTTCTATTATCTTTATTAGAATTTTTATTTTCTTTACTATCATTATTAGAACTTTTATTTTTTAATTCTGAATCATTTTCTTCATCTTCAATATATTTACTATTTTTAATTTCTCTTTTTATTTTTTCTAATATTTCTTTTAAATCAGTTTTTTTATTATCTGTTTCTGATTTTTCTTGTTGACCATCATTCTCATTTTGCTTACTATTTGGTTTATCCCACATACTATGGTCACTACTTTTATCAGAACCATTTTTTACATATTCTTTCATTTTATCAACAATTTCTGTTAATTTATCATCTTGATTTTCTCCTTGACTAGACATACCACTTTGGTTTGAATCTTGTTCTTGTTCTTCACTTGATTCTTGACTAGACATACCATTTTGATTTGAATCTTGTTTTTGTTCTTCACCTGATTCTTGACTAGACATACCATTTTGATTTGAATCTTGGTTTTGTTCTTCACCTGATTCTTGACTAGACATACCACTTTGGTTTGAATCTTGTTCTTGTTCTTCACCTGATTCTTGACTAGACATACTATTTTGTTCACTATCTTTTTGATATTTATTTATATATTCATCATATAAAGTTTCTGCATCATATTTATCAGCATCTTCTATATCTACACCTCCAGAAGGTAAAGGAAGATTCTCTTTTTTTAAAAATGCATTTATTACAGCATCAGTTGCTATATTCCAAATTTCTGGATCTTTATCCTTTCTTCTTGCAATATGATTAAAAGCTAAATGACAAGTTTCATGTGCCAAAACGAAAACTTGTTCATCATTAGTAAGATCTTTAAAAAAATCAGGATTATAGAAAATTTCCCTATCATTATTATCATGTTCAAATGCTCCTGCAGTTCCAACAGATCTATCTTCTATATAATCCACATTAGAAATTACACCATTGAAAAAAGGAAATTTTACAATCATTTCATTTTTTATATCATTAATATTGAAATCCATACTCTTAACCTCCAATACATGCAGTTAAACTATATATCTCTTTATTTATCTTTTCAGCATTCACTTCTTTAGCAATTATAATAATTCTTATATCTTGTGGTAATTCAAAAGTAGAAACTTTTCTATATTTAATAAGTTCTATAAATTTATTTTGTTCTTCTATTGAAATAGAATCTATATTATTTATAACTAAAATCTTTTTATTTTCATTTATAAGTTTTTGATACCATTTTGGTGCTAATGTTTTTTCTCCCTCATAAATTTCATTTAATTCTTCTTTTCTACATTTTGAATCTATTACTACTGCATCTTCTAAAAAATCTTTTTGAATAAAATCTACTAATATTGGAGCTACATTAGCTTTTATATATTCTTTTAATAATTCCATTTTTTCTTGTGTTTTCATAATTATTATTTTCCTTTTATCTCTTTACTATATTCTTTAGTTTTCATTCTTTCTTGAGCGACTTTTTCTAATCTACTTTCATTATCACGTGCCCAAAAGCTATCAAAAACAGTACATATTTCTGAACCTAAATATTGATTTACAAATGTTCTTACTTCACTATAGTTTTCATCATCTACCCATGAAAGTCCTGCAGCTGTTAGATATTTTTCATCTAATCCTAAATTTAAATTTAATTCTTTATAATTTCCACTTAAAATATCATCGATAGTTATTACGTTACAACTACAAAATTCTACAAATTCTGTTGTTATATCAGCTCCAACTAACCCTCTCATCATTTTTGGATTATTTGTTTTATATAACATTTTAGATGCCATTTCCCATTTTCTTGGATCTGCATTTGGACTTTCTCCAGTAAATTCAGTTCTTAAGCAATCTCCATGTGTATAAGCCATAAAAGCATAAATAGCAGGATGAATATTATTCTCTAATGCCCATTTTAACCAATCTTCAGTTTTTGTTTCTATATAGACATGTGCAAATCTATTGAAAAGTGGTTCTGCTAATTGATTAGCTGCAAGAGACTCCTCCATATCGTTTCCTGCTGCTACAATTCTTGCATTATCAGGTAATTTCCACATACCATTTACTTCTTTATCTAAAACTATATTGAAAGCCATACCTTGTAAACTTGGTAATGCATTATTCAATTCATCAAAGAATAAAATATGTAATTTATCTTGTTCTTTTTCACATTTATCTTCTAATTTTTTTAACCAACTAGGTTTTACATCTTTAATTTCTCCAGTTTGTGAATCATAAACACTTCTTCCATTTAAACTTTCAGGTGTTGCATTTCTTAAATAAATAATAACTGGATCATTATCTATTTGTTTTACTCTAGCACTTTTACCATCTCCTGATTTACCATGTAAAAACACTGGAATATTACTTTCTATGGCACCTCTAATAATTTCTTCTTCACTTACATCTTTTATATCAAAACTATAATTAGAACTTATTTGTATAACTTCATCAAAAACTTTATTCTTAACGTTTCTAATTTCTATATCTCCTATTTCATCAACTATATCATCTAATCTATCCTCTGGAAAGTCACTTTCCTTTAATTTAGTCATAATAGCTTCTAATTCATCTTTATCTAAATTTCTTAATGTATCCTCAATTTTTTGTTCTGCTACACTTTTCATAATTTATCATTCCTTCCTATTTTTTTATTTTTTGCTTTACTTTCTTCTCTTTTGGTACATATACATCAAACATTAAATCTACTAAATTATCTATTTTTTCCATATCTATACTTGGTTTTATTTCTTTTATAAAATAATCTTCTAAAAATACTTTAACAACACTTTCTTCATAATTACTATTGTCTTTATATGAAAATGGCATACCTGTAAGTACATTTTTAGATATAGCAATACTCTCTTTTTTATCTATTAACCACTCTATTGGTTCTACTTTTACCCAATATGTTTCTCCAGTTTTAGCTTTTCTTCCATTTACAAACTCATCACAATCACTCGACAATATATTTGCTTCTTTTATTCTTATATACTTATTATTTTGATAAATATACTCTTGATACTTTTCTTTTTCTTCTTTTAACATCGAAGTATAACTTTTTTTAGTTTTTTTCAATCTATCTTCTTGATATAAATTTTCAAGTTCTTCTTCCAAATCCTCTTCAATTACAAACTGAGGATATTCTCCATATTCTACTATATCTCTACTACTTTCTAACACTTTATTTAATTTTATTTTAGATCTATAGATTTGAGATAATGGTATTACGGGGCGGACCCCAAAGCCGGTGTTGTACGCGCCGTCGCCGTACACATTGCCGTTGGGGTAGACATTGAACACGCTGCCCGAGCGGTCGGAATCCGGAGTTTTGGTCCAATAAAATCCTTTTCCAGCAATACCCAATCCTCTTTGACTTTTATAAAAATCTGTTTCCTCTGCTTCCTTTCCATATTTTTTTAAGATATCTAAATTTTCTACTTGTTCTTTCGTAAGTAGAGTTATTTCATTTTCCATATAACTACCTCACTTTCTGCTTTGCTTTCTTCTCTTTTGATACATAAGTTACAAACATTAAATCTACTAAATTATCTATCTTTTTCATATTTATACTCGGCTCTATTTCATTTATAAAATAACCTTCTAAAAATACTTTAATATCACTTTTCTCATAATCATTATTTCCTCTATATGAAAATGGCATATCAGTAAGTGCATTTTTAGCTATCGCAATTTTCGCATTTTTATCTATTAACCATTCTATTGGTTCTACTTTTAACCAATATGTTTCTCCTTTTATTGCTTCTCTTCCATTTGCAAACTCATAATCAGAATACAATATTTTTGCTTCTTTTACTCTTATATACTTATTATTTTGATAAATATACTCTTGATACTTTTCTTTTTCTCCTTTTAACATCGAAATGTAACTTTTTTTAGTTTTTTTGATCTCTCCTTTTTGATATAAACTTTCTAACTTTTCCTCTAAATTTTCATCTGCTACTGTCTGAGGATATTCTCCATATTCTACTATATCTATATTACTTTCTAATACTTTATTTAATTCTTTTTTAGATCTATAGATTTGAGATAATGGTATTACGGGGCGGACCCCACTGTGGGTGTCGTACGCGTAGCTGCCGTTCACATTGCCGTAGGGGCTGACAATGAACACGCCGTACGAGTTATCGGAACGCGGAGTTTTTGTCCAATACTCTCCTTTTCCATCAGCAAGATAAATTCCATATTGAATTATATAAAAATCTGTTTCATCTGCTTCTATTCCATATTTCTTTAAGATATCTAAATTTTCTACTTGCTCTTTCGTAAGTAGAGTTATTTCATTTTCCATATAACTACCTCACTTTCTGCTTTACTTTTTTCTTTTTTGGGACATATACATCAAACATTAAATCTACTAAATTATCTATCTTTTCCATATCTATATTTTTACTCGGCTCTATTTCTTTTATAAAATATTTTTTCAAAAACACTTTAATATCACTTTTCTCATAATCATTATTTCCTTTATATGAAAATGGCATAGCGGTAAATACATTTTTAGCTACTGCAATACTTTCTTTTTTATCTATTA
>CANQVR010000065.1 GCA_947627375.1 uncultured Bacilli bacterium
CACTCAAAAAACTCTCAAACTCTTATATACAAAGGGTTAGAGAGTTTTTGTCTTTATAAAAGTGTTAAATTTGAGATATTATAAAGGAAAGGTGGGGAAATTGCAAGTAAAAAGTACTCAAAAGAGTACTTAAACTTCTGAAATATATTGTAAAAGTTTTAAGAATAAATCCATATATTCACGTGATAGTCCTTTTTTTCTTAGTTTTCTTATTTCTATTCTTTTCTTTTGAATAGAAAGATCACTAAACATTATCGAATCTATCTGTTCTTTAATATATGTATCTATTTGTAAATCACCTAAAATACTTTTAACATCATCATTAATAAGTCTTACAGCATCTATTTCAATATCTTGTCCTTTACAATTGATTGTAACTTGTGTGACAGTTGGAGCATCTTTAATATAGACTACAAAGTCATTTCCATCTTCGCCACATAATGCTTGAACAGGTTGATCATTAATATAGACTGTGACATCTTCAGCATGTTTAGTATTTCTAAACATTATTTTATAATTTCTTTTATCAGGGACTATTCCACTTTTTCCTTCGATAGGTCTAATTATAACTGTATAATTATTTTTTAAATAATTGTAATCGATAGAAGTTTTTAAGTAATAGCCTTTTTGATAAGCATTTGTTGAACCATCATCTTCATATAAAATATATGAATTACTAACACCAGGAAAGATATGTATTTCCATATCAGTAGCAATTCCAACATTGTTATAATCACTTTGATTTGATAATGGAATTATTGAACCTGAATGAGCAAAAACTGGATAATCTTCATCTTTAAAGAAAGAAATATATTTCTTTGCTCCTGGGAATTTTTTTCCTGTTTTAAAATCATACCAAGTTCCATCAGGAATATAGAACCTATGAATTGTTCTATTCATGACTAAATCTTTTTTCTCAAGTATTGGACATACAATTAATTGAGAACCGAAATAATATTCATTTTTATAAAGTTTATCGTCATAAATCCATGGGAAATTATAATAAAGTGGTTGAATTAAAGGTATACCAAATTTATGATATTGATAAGCTTCAGTATAAATATAAGGAATTAAACGATGTCGAAGTCTTAAATAATCAATCGCAATAGTTTCAGTTTTAACATCCCAACTCCATGGTTCTCTTTTATAATATTTACCACGGGCACCATGGAATCTTAAGATTGGAGAAAATGTTGAAAATTCTAAGAATCTGATATAAAGTTCTGGATCTTCTATTCCTCCATGGTTTCCACATACATCATGACTCCACCAAGATACTCCGATATTAGCGGCATTTATTTGTTGTAGAACTGCATCTTTTAATTCTTTCCATCCTACTGTTGCACTTCCAGCATATAAAACTGGATATCTATGGGGTGCATAAATAGCATTTCTAGATAAAAGCATACCTCTTTCATTTCTAGTAGAATCCATATACATATAATGAAGAGTAGCCCACATTTTTAGAAGATTCATATCGCCGTTATAATCATTCCAAAAGAAGTCTATTCCTATTCCTTCTAATGGATGAAGAAATATTTTTAAATATACATCTAAAAGTCTTGGATTAAGAGGGTCAAATTTTATAATTGTTTGTTCATTTATTCCTAATGATTGACAGGCTATATTAAAGAATTGTTCATGAGGATAAAATCCTCCACCAGGATTTACTCTAAGACCTACTTTTATACCTCTTTTATGTAGTTGTTCAATCATCTTTTGAGGATCTTTAAATAATTGAGGATTAAAAGTAAAACCTGTTTGTAATTTTTGATATTTATCTATATTTCTAATATGCCAATCTTTATCAAATAACATAATAGAGATGGGGATTTTTTTCTTTTCAAATTTTTTAATTAATTCCCATAAACTAGTATCATCATAAGTAATATTACGACTCCACCAATTTCCAAGAGCATATCGAGGAATCATACTCGGATAACCTGTTAATGTATAATAATCTTGTAGGGCTTGAGGAAAGTCTTTATCATACATAAAGACATATATATCAACACTACCTTTTTCTCTATCCATTAAAGTTCCGTCACTAGCAATGATCTTATTTTCAGAATCATCAATAGAAGCAAAACCTTCAAAAGAATAAAGACCTTTCATATATCTTTTATCGATAGGAATATCAATAGAAATCATATTACCACCAAGATTTCTAACTTCAGGATGAGCATAATACCATGATTTTTGTCTATCTCTTTCCATACTATTTAAAGTTATTTTTAAGTTCTTCATCGGATCAACTTTAGTTCCGATAAAAGGTTGATCTTTCATATAAGTAAGAACAAAATACTTAGTACTGATCTCTAAATATTGAGGATCTTGTCTTACTTTATATTGAGGAGATGGGAATTTTCTATTTATTACAAGTTGGGTAGGAGTATCTATAAAATTTCCAGTTGGACTATACTCAAGACGTATTAAACGTTCTGATAAAATAGTGATTCTATAATTTTTCCCTTTAAACATTGTCTTATCATCAGCTTTACAATTATCACTATTAAACTCAAAATGTTTGCCAAGTGGATACATTATATCAACCTCCTTTTACTCTTATATCATCATACCATAAATAAGTAAATATTCCAATAGAAAAAATATAATGTTTTTTAAGCTTTTTCTTTTTTACAAACTAAACTAACATTATATTTATATTTTCCATTTTCTTCTCTTTTAACTGTAATTTTACTATCTTTAGAGCAGGTATTACCTTCTGCATCTTTTACTTTATCTATATAGTCTTCAGTTTCTAATTTTTCTAAAGATATTTCTACTTGTTCTTCCTCTATCATAGGAAGTTCATTTTTATGATCGCTGTAATATTCTTTGGTTGCGAGAACAATCATCTTTTCTTGATTTGTTTGATATTTATCTTTACTTGTTTCTAAGACACTTTTTGTACCTACAATAGCAATAGTTCCTAGAATAGTACCGATAACTAAAGCAGTTAAAACTTCGACCAGTGTAAATCCTTTATTATTCATCTTTCCTCCTTATTTATCTAAAAACATAGCATAATATTCATCATATACTAATTTATGTTCATAAACATAGGTAGCTATTTTTTTACCTACATAACGGAAATGCCATGATTCATTCGTAAATCCAGTTATGGTCTCAGCACTCTTGGGATAGCGATGAACAAATCCATATTTATATGAATTATGAACAGCCCAATCATATTCTTTAGTAGTTGAGAAAATATCAGCTTTAGAACTAGCAAGATCAAAGCCAAGTCCTGTTTGATGTTCAGAAAAACCTGGAGTAGAAACATATTTTGCTACATATTCATCTCCATAAAGTCCTTTATATTCATCAAATATTTCAACTTGATCTTCATAACTACGATAAGCAGAATTGACTAAAATATCCATATCCTCTTTTTTAGCTGCTTCGATCATTTCTTTTAGATGAGTAAAGGCAGTTCTATCTCCTTTTACTTTGGTATTTCCTTTTACGTATTCACTAGGTATCGTAATTAAATCTTTAGGTTTATAATTATCTTCTAACTTACGATGCTTACTAACTAAAACTTTCTCAGTATAATCATCCGTAATAACTGGATCTTTATAAGCTTCTTTATCTAAATCTAGATTAACTTGAATAATTGTATTCTCTTCATCTTCACCCGTTTCATTCATATAACTCATATAACGATCATAATTTTTTAACTTAGCAAAATCATAAGTAAAAAACTCTTCTAAATAAGCAACAGGCTTTCTTTTAGCAAACTCAGTTACATCTTCATCTTCTCCATGAGATAAAATCATAGAAATTTCATTGTTATTATATTTTTTCTTTAATAAAGTATTAATATTTTTTATTAAATGTTTATGTGGTTGATATTTTATTTTAGAATAATTATCTAAATTTTTCTCTTTATAATCTTTACTTTCAAAAGCAGCATTTAAAGTCTTATTCTCACCAATATCTAATACATATGATTTTTTTAATTTCAATAAAATTTCATTACTAGCTTTTACGCTATAACCAATTTTAGTTAACTCATTTCTTTCATAAAGATAAAATATAAAAAGACAAGTAACAACTATAATTATTGTAGAAAGTGTATACAAAAATATTCTTAATGGTTTTTTAGGTTTTAATTTCTTTTTTACTTCCATATTTCCTCCATCATACTTTAACCTCATTATATCACTAAATTTAAATTTATGATATAATATTAATAGTTTATTTTAGTGGAGTGATTTTATGAATACTTTTTTATATAGTGATAATAATAAAAGGTATCATACTTTAGATTATTTTTATAAGCATAAATTTAATAGTAAAGTTTTTAAAGTTAGTCTAAATGCTGGATTTTCTTGTCCTAATTTAGATAGTGGGGGATGTATATACTGCTCCCGAACAGGAAGTGGCGAGTTTGGTGGAAATAAAAATGATGACTTAGTAAAACAATTTAAAATGGTTAAAGAAAAAATGTTACAAAAATGGCCTAAAGCTTTATATATCGGTTACTTTCAAGCCAGAACCAATACTTATGCTCCACTTGAAGTTTTAAAAGAAAAATATGAAAAAATTTTAATGTTAGATGATGTCGTCGGTCTTAATATTGCAACACGTGCTGATTGTATTAGTAATGAATGTTTAGACTATTTAGCTGATCTTAATAAAAGAACTTTTCTCACAATTGAATTAGGACTTCAAAGTGCAAATGATGATACTGCGAAAAGAATTAATCGTCATCATGATTTAAAAACTTTTGAAGAGATGGTTTTAAATCTTAGAAAAAGAAATATTAATGTCGTAGTTCATATAATTAATGGTCTCCCAGGTGAAGACATAAATGATATGTTAAATACTGTTCGTTATTTGAATAAATTAGATATTCAAGGAATAAAAATACATATGCTTAGTATTTTAAAAGATACTCCTCTTGAAAAAATATATAAAGAAAAACCTTTTCATGTTTTATCAAGAGAAGAATATGTAAATATAGTTATTAAACAATTAGAACTACTTCGTCCTGAAATAGTTATTCATCGTATCACTGGAGATCCTCCTAAAGATATGATAATAGAGCCATTATGGTTGTTAAAAAAATTTTGTGTATTAAATGAAATTGATAAAGAAATGAAAAAAAGAGATACATATCAAGGTATTTATGCGTAAACCTAAAAGATTTTATTTAAATACTCTTGAGATTGTCTTTTTTTTATATTCTCAAATTTAACACTTTTATAAAGACAAAACCTCTCTAACCCTTTGTATATAAGAGTTTGAGAGGTTTTTAATAT
>CANQVR010000066.1 GCA_947627375.1 uncultured Bacilli bacterium
TCTAATTTATTTTCTGCATCTGTTGTATCTACTGCATAGACATAATATGGTATTGTTGTATTTCCTCCTAAGGTTGCATCTACATTAAAATCAAAATATCCTCTTGATGCATTTTCATCTGTTTCTTTTATTAGTTTCCCTTCATCATCTTCCATAGGTAGTGCATTTGATATTTCTATTCCATTTGTTGTTTCATTATAGACAAAGTTTATCTTTCCTGTTGTTACTTTATTTTCTTTTGTTCCTTCTTTTGAATAGATAAATGCTGCATATGTTACTCCTATTATTACTAATATTAATGACATTGTTAAGACTATACTTATTACCTTCTTACTATTTTCTTTCATCAAACAACACCTCTTAATCATTACTTATTTTGGATAATACTTTACAGTATTATACTTTTTTATTCTTTCATAACTCTATAAAATCTTTACCTTAAATTAATTATATCACAAAAATATACTTTTTGTTATACAAATTGTGTAACTTACAAAAAGTAATACAATCTTGTATGATTTTTTTAAAGGAGGCACGTTATGAAAAAATTCTATCTTCCAAGCCAAGAGGAGGAAAAAAGCACCTTAAAAACTATTAGAGTTAAATTAACAACCCTAAAACAAATAGAACAATTATCTAATGAAACCGGACTTTCTGTAAACAAAATAATTAATGAATGTTTAAAATTTGCTCTTGATAATTTAGATGAAAGTTCCTTAAAGAAAAATAAAAATGTTCAAACAACTTGAACATTTTTATTTTATTATATATTTACTTTATTACATAAAGTAAAATCCAAATACTATACCACATACTGCTCCAAGTAAATGAGCAAAATGAGAAACTCCATCTTTTTTAAATAATCCATCTCTTATTTCACTAACTACATATAAAAGACAAATAAGTACTAAAGTTATAGGAATTTTTCCTGCTTGAAAATTAACAAAAGAACTTAGTACAATTAACATAAATACTATTCCACTCGCACCTAATAAACGATTTTTACTAAAAACAGAATTACATACTCCAATAACTACTCCTGTAATTAAAATCATTATTAGTAAATTAATACTTCCATATTTTTCTTCTATCATTGGTCCGATTAAAAGTATATATAAAAAATTCCCTATAAAGTGTTCCCAATCTTTATGTCCTAAAATATGTGTTATAAATCTAACATAAGTTAAAGGATTTAATAAAGAACTTCTATATGATGAAAATAATTTTTTATTAAGTTTATCATGACTTAAATAATTAAGTATTAATACTGCCAAAGATATAAAAAAATAAGAAAGAATTACTACTGAATTATATTGAAAATATTTTATATATTCCATATTAAACTCCTAATAGAAAAAGAATATCAATTTCTCGATAGTCTTTTATATAATTATAAATTTTATTATATCTTATTTCTTTTTCATACTTATTCTTATAAATTCTTCAATTGCAAAAGCTACCCATATAATTCCATCCCATAAAAGAGAAGCTGTTTTGCTACCGAAAAAATATTCTACAAAGAACCAAATTGATGCACATAATATCCATAATACAGCATAATATTTCTCACAAAATGCATTAAATTTATCCATACTTCTTACTCCTTCCTTTACAATCAGTATATTAATTATAACTAGATTCATAATAATTTTCAAATATATTATACTTTATTTTTATTTTATCTCCAATATAAATTTAAATTTTTGAAACATTTATTATTTATATAATTAATATAAAAGAAAGACACTTAACATGTGAAAATTGAATCAATTCCTTGCTTGTATTCTTACTTTTATTTTAATTGTTGAGTTTTCTTATTTAAATAAAAGTTACAAGTAATATAATTTCTATCTAAAGGCTCTTCAGGACTAATGGGCTGTTTATAAATATTACTAAGTCCTTCAAAATCAAATGAAATACTTTCTATATTAGAAATTTCTTTTTTTCCAATAATAGAATACGCTGGGACATAGCCATTACTACCAATAGCTACTGGATTTGTTGAATCATATAATATTAAAGTTCCATCTTTCATTTTAAAAATATTATATGCATGTACTTCTTTTTTACCTTCGGCACTTAATTCACCAAATATTAAATAACTTTTTATTCCACAAAACTCTGCTAGATTTTGTACAGCAGCACTTCTCTCTGAACATAATGCAGAATTATTACCATAAAAATATCCTATTGATATTGGTTCATTGTTTCTTTCTTGTAAGTAAACTTTTTCTCTAATAAGTTGATTACCTTTAAATCCAAATATATCTATCGTAAAATTTTGTAATTCATGAAAAAACTGTAGTGGATTACTTAAATTTTTCCCTTTAATAGATTTTATAAATTCTATATAAAGTGTTAAATCATTCATATAGAATGGATCAACCATATAAGATGTAATAATAGGACTCTCTGAATTAATATATCCTTCTGTAATTGTTCCAATTAACTTACCATCATTATTTCTATCTATTGTTCTTTTTTCAAAATTTTTTTCTAAGAATTCCAATCTAGACATTACATATTCCCTTATTTGATCTTCAGTTTCTAAAGTATTAATATGGTTTATTATATCTTTAAAAGTATTGAAATTTGTACTCATGTTATACCTCCCATTATTCTAAATATATTTTACCATATAAATTTCCAAATGGTACTAATATTAGATAATTTTATTAATTATTTTGACAAGTGTATCAAAATGGTTTGTAGAATATTTTTTATTGGAATAAAAAATCATCTCTAGATAGAGATGAAATATACTTTAATGTTCGAAATGCTCGAACAAATTAATCATTGGAGCGGATGAGGGAAATCGAATCCCCGTCACAACCTTGGCAAGGTCGTATTCTAACCACTAAACTACATCCGCATAAATAAATTTTATCATAACATTATATTAAATTTCAAGACAAAATAAAAAAAAGATAAATTAATATCTTTTATTGTGCTGGTTGTGTTTGTTGAGTTGGTTGTGGATTAGTCGGTGGTGTTATCAACTGATCAAGTGAAATAGTAGGTACCTCTTGTGCAGGTGGTACTGGTGTTGATGCCTCTTGTGGTGCTGGAGTCTGTGGAGTTTCTACGACACTAGTTTGAGTTGCCTCAGGTGTACTAGTAGCTTGAGGTATTACCACAGTATCTACATTTTGAGTATTTTCACTTTCTCCCTCAGTTGGCATTACAAATTTAATTTCACTAGCGCCTTTTTCTTCCTTTGGACGCATATCTTCTTGAATAACTTCAACTGTAGGTTCATGTGTCTTACTAGCTTCACTTGTTACACCAAACTCTATTACTGGTTTATCTTCAGTTTTCTCTTCTTTTTCTGCAGCTATATTTGGTGTTAGAGGTTCTTTTTCCTCTTGTTTTTCTACTTCTATATCTTTAGATTCTACCTTTTCTTCTTTTACTTCTTCTTTAGGTTTTTCTTCCTCATTATTTTCTACTTCTAAAGAAGAATTAGGTCCTATACTCCCAGGAAGTTCACTAGTCATCGAAGACTGAAGTGGTGACGAAGTAATTGGACTTTCACTTATTCCTTCACTCATTGGAGTATCTACACTTATACTCGGAGCATTTATTACTTCTTCAGGTTTAACTTCTTCTTTTTCTTCTTCCATAGAAAGTTTTAAATCACTTTCAGGTTTATTTGGATTTTCAAGTATTGAATTTTTATTAGGCATCTTAAGTATTGCGTCTAAATACTCATCATAATCTGCTCCCTCACCTTCAGGTGGAAGGAGATTCTGAGGCTCTTTTACATCTATTCCTAAATCATGACCTGCTTTTTTTTGCGCTAAAAAACGAATATAAGAAAGTGAATAATAACCACTAAAAATAAGATTAAAAATTTGAATCTTTTCTTCATCAGTAAAACTATCTTCAAATTTTTCTTTCATTTCTTCCAACATAGTACACACTCCCTTATTTTATTCTATCATTAGTATAACACAATCACTTATTTTTACCAAGTTATTTTTCTACTCGTTTTACATTAATTATCTTTTTTATTATTAGAAGGTAATATTTCACTAAGTCTTTCAACACTAGTAATATTTTCTCTAACTCCTCCTGCCATTAAACGATAAAAAGCTTTTTCAGGATCACTCCCCATCTTTATTTCATCTTCTGCATACTGTAATAATACTAATAATCTTTTACTCTCTTCACTAAGAGAAAGAGAAATATCTTCATCTTCTTGTTCTTTTTCTTCTTTAGGCTTTTCTTCTTTATTTCTATTTTCTATATATTCTTTAGAATTTTGCAGAAAATTAGGTAATAATCTTCTTTCTAACATTAACTCTTTTAATATTTGTGTAAAAACATAATTATCTGCCGTAACACTAGGTCCTTCAAAGTATCCTTCTTTTCCTGATACAAAAATTGATACATAACTAATCTCTTCTTTTACATCATAATCAATTGTATATGTCTCATTACGTGTTTCTTTATATTTTAATCCTAAAAAAACATTTCCTTCAGTAGCATGATCCGTACTTTCAAAATTATCTTGTCTATCAAGTCCCATTGTTATAAATAAATCATCTGATTTAATTTGAAAACTCTGACAACGATTAAAACAATTAATATATGCTTCTATTAATTCATTAACGAGAGAAGAATCTCTTAAAACTTCATTTTCTGATTTAATAGAAATTATCTCTAATTCCCCTAAATCTCTATTATTTATATCAAAACATTCTTCGAAACTATTATAATGCATTAAATAATGAACAATAATTTTATCATCATCCATATTTATTTCTAAATTACATTTACTAACAATATAATCTTTTTTACTAGAATGTTGGATAATTTCTATTTTATCTAGATTATATTCTTTTTTGACTTGTGCTTTTAACTTTATATAAGAATTAAATTCTAGTTTTATATAATCTTTATAACTTTTTAAAACATCACTAAAAACAAGTGCTTTAGAATTAAAAAAACCACTTTGTACATTCTTATTATATTCTCTAATCAAATCATTTATTTTAACTCTAATTTTTTCGTAAGCCTCTATCATATTCCTCTCCCTATTCTTTTTCTATATTTATTTTATCATATATTACAACTTATGTAAAATAAAGTAAATTCACACTGTCGAAATATGTCAACTACCACGTAGTTAACTACGTGGCTTGTGTTAGGTACTGAAAGTACATTTAGTGAGTAAACTCACCCCACT
>CANQVR010000067.1 GCA_947627375.1 uncultured Bacilli bacterium
CCTTTCTTATTTAATTATAACAAAATAAAAGTAGATCACATTCTTTTTATGTGTCTACTTTTACTTTATCACTTCAACAACAAGAAGAATAAATACTTCTCTTTTTTCTTTTTAAAGTGTATAATAATATAATATGAAAGGAGAATTTTATGCCAACTAAAAATATTGAAAATAATGAAGAAAATCTGATCTCTACACCGCATATGCGAAACAATAAAGGAGATATTGCTAAAACAGTCATCATGCCAGGAGATCCATTACGTGCTAAATACATTGCTGAAAACTTTTTAGAAGATGCTTATCTTGTCAATGATATTCGTAATATGCTTGCATATACAGGAACTTATAAAGGAAAAAAAGTTACTATTTTTTCAAGTGGTATGGGTATACCTAGTGCGTGTATTTATACTTATGAACTATTTAAGTTTCATGATGTAGAAAAAATAATTAGGATAGGAACATGTGGCAGTAGTCATGATGATGTCAAACTTTTAGATGTAATTCTTGCCGACCAATCATTTAGTTTTTCATCTTTTCCTAAAGTATATGCATCAGATGATATTAATTTAATTTCCTCATCTAAAGAGTTAACTGATCACATAGAAGAAGTAAGTACATCTTTAGGAATAAAAGTAAAAAGAGGAACTATTCTAACAGGAGATATTTTTGATCTTTACGTCGATAAAAAAACCTATAAAGATCCATATCCTCAAGACTTGCATCCTCTTGCTGTAGAAATGGAGGCGTTTGGTATTTTCTATCTCGCTCACAAGTTAAATAAACAAGCAGCATGTCTTCTAACAGTAGTAGATACTATTCATGATAAAAGACAAATAAGTAGTGAAGATAGAGAACATTCTTTAAATAACATGATTAAAGCAGCTTTAGAATCAGTAGAATAAGAATAATTAATTTAGTATATACTAAATAGCGAGGAGAAAAAAGATGGAATATAAACAAAAAGATATTGGGCCATATAAACTACATTTCATTAAAACAAAAAAATTCAAAACAATTAGTGTTCGTGTTAATTTTCGTCGTAAAATAACAAGAGAAGATATTACTATTCGTAATATATTATCTGATCTAATGACACATTCGACCAAGCAATATCAAACCAAAAAAGAACTTGTCATTAAAACGCAAGATTTATATGCAGTAAACTTAACTGCTGGTAGTACGAGGCTTGGAAATTTTATAAATACATCATTTACTCTAACATGTTTAAATGATAAATATACTGAAGAAGATAACTTTAAAAACAGTTTAGAACTTTTTCATGAAATCTTATTTAATCCAAATATTAAAGATGATAAATTTAATCAAGATAGTTTTGATATAGTCATGGAAAATGCCAAAACATCACTTCAGAGTATTAAAGAAGATTCTTCATATTATAGTTTAATACGTGCCTTAGAAAATATGGCCAGCGATAGTCCTATTTCTTATCGTATGGCTGGATATTTAGAAGACTTAAAAGATATAAATTCTAAAAATGTATATACATACTACAAAGAAATGATTAAAAAAGATTTGATAGAAATACTAGTAGTAGGAGATTTCAATATTAAAGAAATGGAGAGTTTAATTAAGAAATATTTTACTTTTAATACTTTTAAAAGAGATGAAAAAGTAGCTTTCTTAACATCTCCTAAAAGACAAATAAGAAAGAAAATTATTAAAGAGAAAGAAGATAATAAACAATCTAAATTAGTTATTGGTTGTCGTATTTTACCAATAGATAATTTTGAAAAAAATTATGCCCTAACACTTTATAATTTAATATTAGGTGGTGGCAGTAACGCTAAACTTTTCAATGAAGTTCGTGAAAAATCTTCCCTTGTCTATTATATTAATTCTATCCCTAATAAACTTGATAATACTCTAGTAATACGTGCTGGAATCTCTAAAGAAAACTTTGATAAGACCATTAAACTAATAGAAAAACAACTTACTGCTATGAAAAAAGGAGATTTCGATGATAAAGATATCGCCAAAGCTATTGAAATATATAAAAATTCTTTAGAAGAAATAGAAGAAAGACCTGATTATATTATCGAAGCATATTATTTGATGAGCTTAATTGATCTTGATGATATTAAAACGAGAAGAGAAAAAATTTCTACTGTTAAAAAAGAAGATATCATTAAAGTAGCTAAAAAAATAAAGATGGATACAATATATTTATTAGAGGGTGAAGACTCATGAAAGAAATAAAATTAATAGGACTTGAAAAAAGTGTATTTTATGAACAATTAGAAAATGGTCTTGATATTTATATGATACCTTATACTGATAAGAAAAATTATTATATTAGTTATGCTACTAGATTCGGATCTAACACGACAGAATTTATTCCTCAAGGTAAAAAAAGACAAATCAAAGTACCAAATGGTATTGCTCATTTTCTTGAACATAAAATGTTTGAAAATGAAACAATAGAAAATCCTTTTACTTTTGGATCTAAATATGGAACAGGTTATAATGCGATGACTTCGTTTGATTCAACTCAATATGTATGCTTCGGAACAAAAGGTTTTACTGAAAACTTAGAATTCTTACTTAAATTTGTAAATGAACCATATTTTACTTCTGAAAATGTGGAAAAAGAAAAAGGTATTATCGCAGAAGAAATAAAAATGTATAAAGATATGCCTGAAGCTATTCTTGAAAATAAACTTCGTGAAAATACTTATAAAATTCATCCAAGAAGGATAGATATTGCAGGAGAAGTAAGTGATATTAATAAAATAACAAAAGAAGATTTATATAATTGTTATAATACTTTCTATAAACCTAATAATATGTTTTTACTTATTGTTGGTTCCTTTAACCCTAAAGAAGCTTTAAAAACAGTTAAAAATACTTTAGAATCTCAAAAAAATATTACAAGTGGTATCATAGTTCAAAAGAAATATAGAGAACCTGAGAAAGTTTATCAGAAAGAAGAAACTATCAAAGAAAATATTGAAATACCTAAAGTAGGAGTATCTTTAAAAATAAATAGAGATAAAATAAAAATAAAAGATGAATATAGATTAGACTTATATCTTCAAATGATTTTAAGTATTATGTTTGGCATGTCTAGTAATTTTCGGGAAAGTCTTCGCGAAGAAAAACTAGTCAATGGTTTTTATACTGGACTTGAAAAAGCTGATAATTATGATACTATGATATTTATGGCTGAATCTACTGCTCCTGATAAGTTTATCGAAAGATTAAAAGAAGCTTTAAAAAACATAAAAATTCCTATTGATGATTTAACGAGGCTTAAAAAAGTATGGATTGCTAATGAAGTAAAAATGATAGATGTTATCGATAATACAGTTTATAATCAATATGATGATATTTTAAAATATGGAAATGTAATTCCTGAAAAAATAGATATTATTCGTAGTCTAAATAAAAAAGAAATAGATCAAGTTATAAAAAGTATAAATATTAATAATACTGCTGTAATTAAAATGTTACCTAAATAGATGTGCAAACATCTTTTTTTTATTATTTTCTTGCGTTGTCTTTTTATTTATGATAATCTAAGTTCAGGAGGACTTATCATGCAAGCAGTAGAAGTTTCAAGGTTAAAAGAAAAAATATTAGAATGTAAAAATAATCTAGCTAATTCTAAAGAAGAAGATCTTTTAGGAAATTTTCTTTTAACACATTCATTGAGTACAATGCTTAAAGGAATAACTGGGGAAGTTTTATTTGATTATGATTGGTTTGAAACTGAGCATAAAGAAAAAGAAGCAGGATTTATTGCTGAAGAATTAGAGAAAAAGAAAAACGAAGTTGTTTTAGAACAAAAGAAAAAATTTAAAAGTGATTTCTTTTATAATCCACTTATTACAGATCCTCTTAATACACTTAATAATTATTTTGAGAATTTAAAAGCATCTTTACCAGCAGAGCAACAAAAATATAAATTAGATTATATTAATAGGTTACTTACTAAGAATAAGGAAAGAAAGTTTAGTAAGGAAGAATTAAGTGAAATTATGACGTTGTTTTTAGAAAAGACAAATCCTAAATATAAAGATTTATATAATGAATTATATGAAAATGGTCAAATAATTTTTATTGATAAATATAAAGATTTTAGGGCAACATCAGGTTTTAATAGTGGTTATTATGGAAAAAGTAATGATTATAATTTTATTGTTGAACCTGAAGTGGAAAATCACCTATATCATGTCTGTAATCTTGCTCATGAAATTGGTCATACTATCGAAGATATAGAATTACGAGAGCAAAATGATTATGATACATTTTTAAAATATGTTTTAACTAGTCAATTTGCTGAGTGTAAGTCTTCTATATATGAGATGAAGAGTTTAGATTTTTTAGAAGAAATAGGTTATCCTAAAGAAGAAGTTGAAAACATTAGAACACATAGAATGCTTGTCAAAAGAATACCTTTAAAAAGAATGTTAACTTATATCTATTCTGATAAAAATAATTATTTAGAAAGTTTTGATGATAATCTTTTAAATACTAATGGATTTTTACTTTCTATGTATATGTATAATAATCCTGAGAAAATAAATATTTTCGATCAAGAAAAATTAACATCTCAAGGAATAGAAATTTATAATAAACTTGATTGTGATTCACAGAAGATAAATAAATCTCTAGTAAAGTATTTAAAAAGATGTAAATAACATATTATAATAATAAAGAGATTTTTCTAAATTTATTTGACTAAAATTTAAAAAAGTGGTAACATTATAAATGTCTTGTGAAGGACGAACCAACATCAAGTTGCGCTCGTAGCTCAGTTGGATAGAGTGTTTGGCTACGAACCAAAAGGTCAGGGGTTCGAATCCCTTCGGGCGCACCACTTATTCGGGAAGTGGCTCAACTTGGTAGAGCACTTGGTTTGGGACCAAGGGGTTGCAGGTTCAAATCCTGTCTTCCCGACCATTTGATTATAAAAGTGGTTCTTTGTCAAATAGTGTTGGTAGACAAAAATTTGATAAATGAATTTATTTACATAGGATGACGAAAGTCATCCT
>CANQVR010000068.1 GCA_947627375.1 uncultured Bacilli bacterium
TCTTAATTTATCAGTATCTTTTAAAAAATCAAAATGTTTAAATAGTTCTTTTACTTTTTCTGAATTGTGGTCTAATAGCATATTTATTCCTCCTTTCTCAAACAAGCCATTTAAAAGACTTTTGTTTTATCTACAAATAATTGATTAACTCTTATTGTAAAACTCCAATATGAGCCTTTTAAATACCTTTAAATTTGTTTTTTCTTCTATTTATTAATCACTCAACTAAAAGGAAAAGTCAAGATGTTTTTTTGTTTTTTACAAACTTATATCATAATCGTCTTTATTTTTCTTTTTATGATGTTGTGTTTTCATATAACTTGGTATTTCAGCATAGTCAAATAACTCATCTTCTTTTGTTGTTCCTTTTGAAATATTATATACATCATTACTATTAAAATCTTTATTATCATAATAACCTTTTATTTCCCCAGTTGTACGTTCTTTTGTTTTATCATTACCTATTTGTAATAGTTCTCTTAAAAACCTTTTTATTACATCAAGTATAATAGATATATAGTCTTTTAAGTCTTTATTTTCTTTTGTTAAATTTTGATTCCTAGTCTTTAAAGACTTTACTTCTTTTTGTAAATTATTGTTCTCTTTTTCTAATGTTCTATGACTTTTTGTAAACGTATCTACTTCGTTAAATAATTCTTCTACTTTAGGTTGGAACTCCATAGCATTTTTTGTTTCTTTTATCACTTTACTCATGCTATCAAAAGTTTCTTTTTCTACAAGTACGTGTTTCTTATCAAAAGGAACATTTTTTGTTGTTTTCATTTTATCCTCAAATTCGTTCATAGCATTATCTAAATTCTTATTTAAAGTAGTTACCTTATCTTCTAAATATCTAGTTGTTTTCTTAAATTCCTTAACTTTTATATGTTTTCTATCACTACCTTTTATCCCTCTTTCTAAATCATAACCTTTATCGGTTAGTCTTTTATGGTATTTATCTTGTAATTGTGATAAGTGAATCTTATCTTTTATATATTGTTTTTTAGATATTGTATATCTTTCTGTTTTAGTCCTTTTATCAAACTTTCTAACTAAAGGAACTACTACACAATGAACATGAGGTGTTTTTTCGTCTAAATGGACAGTTGCGTGTAAAACTTGTTCTTCTGTATAACCTAAATCTTCATAAACAAATTCCATACAAGTTTCTGCCCACTCTTTTATATCTTCTCTTGTCATATTATCAAAAAATTTATTAGAAGCAGTAAACATTAGTTCATCAGCAACTACATTTTTCGACATATTAAGCATTTGACTAAATGTTTTTCTTCTATCAGCACGTTCTGTTTTCATTCTATTATTATGTTCCTTTTCATAATCTCTTGTTAATTCTCTAAAACCCTTAACATATTTAACTGATAAGGGTTTTAATTCTATATTATTTTTACTTAACTCTATCTTTATATTAGGATTAGAGTTATACGCTTTCTTTTCTCTTTTGTTATGTGATCCTATTTGTGCCAAATCATTTATAGTCATTATTGGTTGACTTCTAAATATTGCATAATTCATTATATCATTCCTCTCTTTCTATATTTGGACATTAAAAAAGATATGTAATTAAACATACCTATTTACTGCTAATTCAAAAAATTATTTAAATAATTTAAAGTCTGTATCTATTAACATAAAGAACGTGTGCAAAATATTTAATTATTTTGCAATAGATACATATATTTCAAAATTATTATTGTTTCCAATATATTTTGAGGAGGTTAAATCAATAGATATTCCATTTATATTCCCTTTAAAACTAAGTATATCAATGGTTTTATCTTTTGGTGTCATTATACACGTGACAGGCAAGAGTTAGGCCTCGCTCCATGAAAGTGTTTTACATTTGCGGGAATAACTACAATATCTCCAGGAGATAATTTCTGTACATCTTTTCCCCATTCTTGATAATAACCATAACCTGCAGTACAAATCAATACTTGTCCTCCACCTGATGCAGCATGATGAATATGCCAATTGTTTCTACATCCTGGTTCAAATGTTACATTAGCAAAACTAATACCACTTTCTGTTGCAGCAATAGGATTTAAATAACTATTACCTATAAAATATTTAGCATAATCATCATTAGGTTCTCCTAAACCAAATACATTTACTTTTTCAAATTCTTCTTTATTCATTTTCAGCATCACTCCCATATACCTCCTCAATTAAAGGAAAAGTACTCCATGCTTTAGGCCAACCTGAGTAAAATGCTAGTTGAGTTACTACTTCAACAATTTCTTCTTTTGTAAGCCCATGTTCTTTTCCAATTGCTAAATGTGCTTTTACTTGAGGAAAAGCCCCCATCGCAAATAAAGCTGATATTGTAATTAAACTTCTATCTCTTAGAGATAGTTTATCTTCTCTTGACCATACCTCTCCAAATAATACATCATCATTTAATTCAGCAAATTTAGGTGCTAACTTACCTAATTGATCTCTACCTGCTGTTTGTTTTTTCATTTTTATTCCTCCTCCAAATTTTTAAATTTTTCTACTTTCATACTTAAATGGTATTTATTTCTTAAATCTGCTATTTCTTTCATCATTTCTGATTTATGGTGTATATCTAATGCTTCTTCATTTTTCCATTTATCAATTAACATTACTGTCTCTTTATCATCCATTGGAAAGAAATATTCATATCTTTCATTTCCGACTTCCGCACGTACTCTATCTACGATGCCACTAGATACCATTTCTTCTGCAAATTTCTTTGCACTTCCATCTTTACCAGTATAATAAATATTTACTATTAAACTCATGAATCCACCTACATTTCAATCCAAGTTGTTATATCACTTTCATCTAAATTACTTGAAAGTCTTTTAGCACTTATAAAATCAATATTACTATAAGTATTTTTTAAAGTATTAAAACTATTATTTACACTAGATCCACCTGATGTGGCGAATACATATACTTTTTTATTTTCTAAATTATTTTCTTCTATAAAAGTATTAATAATTGTTGGTGCGAGATCCCACCATACAGGAAATCCTATTAAAACAGTATCATAATCATTTAAATTAGAAACTTTATTTTTAATTTCTGGACGAGATGTGTTATCATTCATTTCAATTGATGAACGACTAGCACTATCATTCCAATTCAAATCAGCATCCGTATATTTGCATGCAGGCTCAATTTCAAATAAATCTCCTCCTATAATACTTGCAACCTTTTCAGCTACACCTTTTGTTGTTCCACTAGCTGAAAAATAACTAACTAATATTTTATTCATTTTTTATCTCTCCTTTTTATTAATTATTTATATTATTAACCCAATCATTAATTTCATCTTGAGTAGTTTCAGATGAAAATCTTTTACCATCAATCCAGTTGATATCTTTATTATAATTTTTTAAAGTATCTAGACTTTCACTTATACTACTACTTCCTGAAGTACAAAATGGTATAACTTTCTTTCCACTTAAATCATTAGTATCTAAAAATGTTAAAATTATTTTTGGAACATCTCCCCACCAAATAGGATAACCTAGATAAATAACATCATAAGAATCAGTTTCAATATTGTTTTGAATTTCTGGTCTAGCTTTGGAATCATTTTGTTCTTTATTAGCTCTACTATTATTTTTATTATAATCTAAATCAGCATCTGTATATTCATATTTTGGTTCTATTTCTATTGAATCCCCTCCTGTTGCATTTTCAATAAGATCTGCAACCTTTCTCGTTGTACCAGTTGCAGAGAAATATATAATTGCAACTTTTCCGTTTGATGTTTCATTATTTGTATTTACTTTACTTTTTTCATTAGTGTTATTTGTTTTTTTAACGCTTTTGTTAGAGTTAGAACTCATAAACCAAAAACCAAAACCTCCTACTGCAATAATTGCTACCACAACAATTAAAATTATTATTTTCTTATTCATTTTTTTAAACCTTCTTTCTTTTTAATTTAAATTTTTTTCTTTCAATAATTTTTCAAGATTTTTAGAATATATTTTTTCTTTATCTTTAAGAGAAATAGGTAATTCATCAATAGCATTTTCTATTTCTTTTGTAGCGCCATTTGGCATAATTCCAAACGGAGCATCAGTACCATATAATACATGATCTATTCCAAAATAGTATATAGCAAGTTCTAGGGCTTTAGAGTTTCCAAGAAGTGCTGTATCAACATAAAACTTTTTAAAGTCATCTTTTTTATCTTTAATGATATTATCAATTCTTCCTGCAAAGAATGGTATCATAGCTCCTGCATGATGAACAACTATTTTGATGTTAGGACATTCTGTAAATATATCAGAATTCACTAGATCTAACATAGCTTGAGACAATTCATATTCCCAACTAAAGACAATATTATTATCTGGCTTTCTATTATCAAATACAGGATGAAGTAAAACAAGTAATCCTAAATCAGCACATTTTTTAAGTATTGGTCTAAACTCTTTATCAGCAATGCTTTTTCCTAAATGTCTTGTAAATACCTGAATACCTATTAACTCTTTGGATATAGAAATTTCATCTAAAATATTTAAAGATTCTTCTACATTATTAAATGGTAACATTCCTATTCCAAATGGAAACATATCATGATTTTCTTTAACACAATTTATAAGTTCAAGATTTGCTTCTCTACATAGTCTTGCCGATTCTTCTTTATCACAATAATCTTCAGCATTAATATTTGCATAACTTATGATTTGTTTAGTCGTACCATTCCATAACTTTCTTCTAACACTTAAATCTTTTAAAGATTCAATATTAGTAAAAGCATAAGTTTTTGGAATATTAGAATCAATACTTAACATCTTCCCATAATAATTTGGTAATAATACATGAGCAAATATATCTATCTTTTCCATTTTTTAAATCTCCTTTCCTAATTTATATGCTTCTTTATAATATTTTTTAGGCATCATGGATACTGTTCCACAACCCTTTCCATATATTCTTCCTGCATCTTCAAAATGCATATA
>CANQVR010000069.1 GCA_947627375.1 uncultured Bacilli bacterium
ACTATTTTAACACGTTCTACCCCATATTATTTAATTTGATAAAAAAAACAAAAAAACCTAGATTTCTCTAGGTTTTTTACTAAATATCTTAATATATTTTTAAACTATCAAGAATTCCTTGAGAGTTTATTTCTCATTCTTTTATTTCCCAATAACCACTTTTATTATTTCCTACTCTTTTTAAAACTTGTTTTTTCTGTAAATTATTCATATTTACAGTTATAGTTTTTTTAGACACACCTATACTTCTAGCTAATTTTGATTGTGAAATTGTAGGTTCATTTCTTACTAATTCTAGTATTTTGTTTTCTACATTAGTAAACTTATCGGTGAAGTCATCGGTGAAGTTATCGGTGAAGTCATCGGTGAAGTTATTCTTATTACCATTCATTTGATTTAATACTTCCATATATTTTTTTGATGGAGTACATTTTATCATTATCCCATCATTATTTATATCTATATTAGGTAACGGTATATCATATAATTCACATTCATTTTTAATTTTTTCAAATCCTCTACCCCATGATTCTATAAAACCTGCTTTAAAAAATGTCTGCGCAATTAACGGATTGTATGGTTTAGAATAATGCTTTTTAAATAAGTTTTTATTTGTCAATTCTTTTGGGAAAATAGCATCATTCCATACATATATTTTATCATTATAAATACTTATTTGTATAGGATTATTTCCTTCATAACTTTTATGATTAATACTATTTAATAAAATTTCCCTAAATCCGTTCTCTCGGAAACATATATTCATCGATTCTTTGTACTCCTTCATAACGGATAAGCGCTTTTAAATATTTAAAATAAGTCAAATCAATAGCATTATCCACTTGTAAAAGAAGTGGTCCGTGTATTTCATCTTGATATTTTAAGTCTGCATTATTATTTTCAAAAAAACCTATTTTTATATAAGAACCTATAATCCATTTATTAGGTTCTTTCCCAAATAGTAAAATTGCTGCATTATTCAAATATTTTCCATCATACAATCCTAAATTTCTTAATAATGTTTCATTATCAATTTCAACATCTTCTTTATTTAATCTACCACTTTCTACAGCTTTTTTCCTAAATAATTCAAATGCATTTTCACTTAAATCATCAAAAGTAGCATCCTTTACATATAAAGTTTCCCAACGTTTTCCTATTTTATTTAGCAAAAATTTATCAAGTTCGTTTCCGGTAATCTCATTATTATTGCTCCCGCTTCTTAAATAAAATTTTCCTTGATAACTTATAGGTGATGGATATTTATCAACTCTTATAACTATATATAATAAATCATTTTTTTCCTCAATTTTTACCTCTGGTATTATTCCCATTGTATCTTTAATCTTATTTGGAATTTCTTTTACAAGTTTTATAGCATTATCTAATCCTACAACATTACCTTTATCATCTTTTCCAATGTATATAATTCCACCATTCGAGTTTGCCATTCCACAAACCCATTTTAGCCATTCATCTTTCCATATAGATTTAAATTCAATATCTTGATTTTCAATCATAATTTACTCCCTCTCTTTTTTAATAATTATTTTAATACTCATCTTTAATGTTTACTTCAAATCTAAACATTTTAAATGCTTTTTAATTACATATCTATTTTTTTATACTGTTAATATATAATTTTTAATTTTTAATTAAAATATTTAATATATATTTTTAATAAATTATTATCAATTTTATTTCCTTCTAAAATTATTTTTTCTATTTTTCGTTTAATTTCCAATTTTATATTATCATTTTGTGATATTTTTATTATTAGACTTTCACTAAATTTGTCCAGCCACTCTATTTTAAATTTATTTATATGGAATTTATTAATATCATATAAAAAATCATAATCATCTATAATTCCTAAAAACTTATTAAACTTATCTTTATCTAATATATAATTATTTAAAATTAAATTGCTTGTCCATCCTAAAATAATCTCTAATTGGTTTGGATAGCTTCTAAGGTATCCATCTTCATATTCTTTTTTCTCTATTAATTCAAAATATTTTACTTCATATTCACTTTTTGGCTTTATAATCTTTGACATTAACGCTTTATAATATATTTCACCATGAGACATTTCATATTCATTTATATTTAATTTTCTTTTTATAGCATTTCTTATTTTTGCTTTTTCTCTTATATCTAATATTCTATACAATTCAGTTAAAACAATATATGCATTATTACTAGAATTATTTATTAAATCATAAATCAAATTTTCATTATTTAATTTAAAGTCTTTACAATTAATGTATATATAACTAGTAAGATTATGTATAATATAAATTTGCGAATCAAAAATACCTTTAGAATCTTTTAAATTTTCTAAAATATTTAATAGTATATTGACCAAAGAATTCAACTCAAAATTTTTAAAATTTTCCCATTGATAATATATATATTTATTTAAATAATTATATTCGTTTATACTTAATGTTATACTATTTAAATATTCTAAAATACAGTTATTTATTTTTTCATACTGTTGATTATTAAACCTTATAACAGATAACAATAAAAAAATTGTATTTATTTGAATATTAAAATTATACTTATCATCTTTTTTTAAAAAATCTATTGTATTTTTTATAATTTTTATAAAGTTATCACTTTCATCTTCTTTTACTTTCAATTCATTAATTTCATATCTTTGAAAAATACTTTCTAAATCCTTATATCCCAAATACTCCACTATACATTTAAGATCAAATACTGACAATTCTTCAATTTTTATATTCTCTGATTTTTCTCCAAAAATAGAATATTCTTCACTTAAGTATACTTTTGGAATACTATAACTTTTCAATATACTATCAATATAGTTATAAAAAATACCTCTTATTTCATTATATTTATCTATAGATAATAAATTGTATTTAATAAATTTCCAAAATTTTTCTATATAATTTTTGAACTGATAAATTCCAATTGAATCTTTGGCAATCCATGTGTAGTATGTATTTTCATCTTTATCCATTTTTTGTTTTATATTTAACATTTTATTTGAATTAACAAAATTCCATGATATTATTGATTTTATAAATTCATGTTCCACTGAATTAAATGGAAACCTTAATAATATTTTATCCAACTCAATTTTCTCTATTTCTTTTTCAACTTTTTCTGTTATTGTTTTACCATATTTTAAACAATTTCTTACAAGTTTACCTACATAGTATCTATTAAATTCAGATAGTGCATAAATTAAAAATTCTTTATTTTTTAATGCAATATCTGATATTTGTTTATATGTTTTATATGAATTATAATAATCTCCTATATAACACATTATGTATGCTTTTTCTAAACTCGTTTTATAATCATTTTTCTTTTCTACATCTTCTTGGTTCAAGATAAATACTGATAATTCTTCAAAATTTAAAGTATCTAATAGTTTCTTTGTTCGTATAAATTCATAGTTCTTTCTGTTTCTGTATATAACTTTTATTTTATCTTTAAAGTCTTTTTTATTTTGTTTTTTAATAAATCTAATTTCTGATTTATTAAAAAAATCTACTAGTTTTAAAAAATTATATTTTTGACTTCTTATTATTTTCCTTATATCTGCTATTAAATTATCTGCATTATCATTATAAAAGAATAATGTATTTTCCTTTATTTCAAAATCATAATTTAATTTTAATCCAATTTTTTGAATTAAAAATTTATTTATTTCTTTAGTATCTATATAATTTATATTATTAAAACTTTGAATGTAATTAAATAAATCTTCTACTTGAAAATTTTTCTTTTCATCTAATAAATATTTAAGAAATCCGTAAAGTTTTCTTACCTTTTAAATTTTCAAGTTCTCCCACTTCGTCGTCTTCAAGTCTTTTTCTTAACTCTTTATCTAATTGAGAATAATATAATATATTTATACCTTTGTTTTTATAATATTCATACTCATTAATATCAAGTTCTTCTCCATCTATTTTTAAAAAATATGGTCTAGGTAAATCTTTTCCTAAAATATCTTTTACCCATTGAAAAATATAATGAATATCAGGATCTGATAGTGAATAACCCACAAATACTACTGTATGTGTTGAGAATAACGATTTTACATATGTTTCAATTAATTTAAAATTTTGAGAATATGATAAATAATCATCTTCTTTAAAAACTATATTTTTGTTATTAAAATCGCCATGCATTTTTATAATCATTTTATTGTTAGGTGTATATGGTAAATCACTATCTTTACTTACAACATCATAAAACATTCCTTTCTTTCTTGCTTCTTTTTCTAATAAATCATCATAATTAGTTGTTATTATATGATAAGGATTTAATTCTAAAAGCTTATCATGAATTATATTTGGTTTAACATCAATGTTTAATTCAGATTCTAAAAATTCATAATACTCCTTTTTTCCTCGTGAATTATAATAATATTGAGCAATTTTAGGATAATAATTTTCTTCAGTATTTATATCAATTTTATCATTAATTTTTTTTATAATACCAGCCCACATTGGTATCCCAGAATTAGCTGAAACACCTGCTCCAACAAAAAGAATCAATTTATTATTTTTTGAACTGTTTTGAATTATTTTTTTACTTTCTTCAAGATAATTTTTCATTCTGTTTTTCCTTTCATATCATAATTATATTATCAAGTATTATATATCACATTTCCTATTTTTTCAATTTATTTTAGATGTTCTTTCATCCAATAATTCAAATACTCAGCAAAAAATATCTGGAAATCTTTAGTAATATCTCCATTTTTTTATATTCTTACGCACCCAAAAAGGAATGTTAGCACATATATTATGTCTACATTCCTTTATTTTCAACGTTTTATTGATTTCTTCCACAGCAGTTCTTATACTTCTTACCGGCTGCCGGCAAGGGCACAAATCATTACGACCCACTTTAGGTCCGCTATTTACAATAGGTTGAGGTTTTGAATCGCTAGCTG
>CANQVR010000070.1 GCA_947627375.1 uncultured Bacilli bacterium
CAAAAAATTTAATAGAAAGGAATTAATTAATCTTATAAAAATATAACTCATTTCTATAAGATTAATTATACAAGGAATATTATGAAAAGAGATATTTTTATTGGAGGAGCTTGGCCTTATGCAAATTACTTTTTACATGTAGGACATTTAGCAGCACTTTTACCAGGAGATATTTTAGCAAGATATTATAGAGGATGTGGAGATAATGTAATTTATGTTTCTGGATCTGATTCTCATGGTACACCAATTACAGAAAGAGCTAAAAAAGAAAATACAACACCTGAGAAAATTGCTACTTATTATCATGAAGAATTTTTAAAATCTTTTAACAAATTAGGATTCACTTATGATAAATATTCTACTACTATGTCGGAGCACCATAATGAATATGTAAAAAAACAATTTTTAAAATTAAAAGAAAATGGTTATCTTTTTGAAAAAGAAGTACCTCAAGATTATTGTGAAAAATGTCATACTTTTTTATCAGATAGAGAAATAGTTGGTACTTGTCCTCATTGTGGAAAAGAAAGTACTGGTGATCAATGTGAACATTGTACTACTTCTTTAGATAGTAGTGAAGTTTTAAATAAACATTGTAAAACTTGTGGTAGTCCTACTGTAATGAAAAATAATAAACATCTTTATTTTAAATTACCAGCTTTCCAAGATGAACTTCAAAAACTAATAGATAAAAATAAAAATATTTGGAGAAAAAATGCTGTCGGTGAAGCTCAAAAATATATCGACATGGGACTTGTTGATAGAGCGGCAACTCGACAACTTGAATGGGGAGTAGAAGTTCCTGTAAAAGGTTATGAAGATAAAAGAATTTACGTTTGGTTTGAAGCAGTACTTGGTTACTTATCAGTTGGATGTGAAGTAGCAGAAGCTAATGGAATTAATTTTGATGAATTTATGTCTGATGACAATAAAAACTTACGTACTTATTATGTTCATGGTAAAGATAACATTCCATTTCATACTACAATATTCCCTGCTTTAATACTTGGAATAAAAAATAATTATCGCTTACCTGATTATATAATTTCTAGTGCTTATGTTAATTTAAATAATTCTAAGATGAGTAAAAGTAAAGGTAATATGATTACTGCTAATGAACTTTTAGAAATAGTTCCTAGAGATACAATTAGATTCTATTTCATTATGAATGGACCTGAAACTAATGATGTCAGTTGTTCAATAGAAGAAATAATTCAATGTCATAATAAATTTTTAGTTGGAACTTTAGGTAACTTTGTTAATAGAAACCTTTCTTTTATTTCTAAAAAATTTGATGGTAAAATTACTGAAGGAAAAATAGATGAAGATATTATTAAAGAAACTGAAAAAATTTATCAAGTAGTTGGAGAACATATTGAAAAAGGTGAGTTTAGAAAAGCTTTAAATTCTATAGTTGAATATATTAATTTAGGAAATAAATATTATGATACTTGTGAACCTTGGATTCAAGTAAAAGAAGATATTGATAAATTTAATGATACTACTTATACTTGTGTTTATATGATGGCCAACATTGCAAATTTAATCGCACCTATTTGTCCTGATGGTTCAACAAAAATAAAATATATCTTATCACTTCCTGAATTTAAATGGGAAGTAGAAAATATTAGTGGTGATATAGAAATAAAAGATTTAGAATTACTGTATAATAGAATAGATAATAAAAACTAAGAGAGCAAAATTAAATGCCTCTTAGTTTTTTTACTTTTTGTTTTCTATTATTTTTTATATTATCAAAATTGATAAAAAAATTCTTATCTTTAATTTCTATTTTTTTACTATAAAAAAAAGTTTGTAATCCAGTTTTAATTCCTACTTCATAACCTTTATCATTATATTCTATTAAATAAAAACTTTTATTTTCAATCTGAATGGGTTCAATATTATTTTCATCAGCATATTGTTCTACAGCACAATAAAATATATTCATCATTTTTATTTTTTCTTGATCTTGTTTAGACATATCTTTAGGAATTTTTAATAATTCACTATTAAAAAAATTTGGATAAATAGTATTAAAATTTTCAATCCATTTTATATATTCTTCATTAGAAATTATTTTTTTCATCTTTTGATATCTATTTCTTAAATCTTGAAAAAGAATATTTGAATTGTTCATTACTACCATCTCCAATATAATTATATCATAAAAATATTTTTTCAAAAGTATGTTTTCTTTTTCAATTATCACAAGATAAGAAAAAGGTGGTGGTTCATTATGACAAAGAGAGAGTTTTCTCAATTTATTGTAATTTTACTATTATTCTTCATAGTAATCACCTTACTATATTGTCAAAGATGGGGTTTGTCAAATTTTTTTGTGGAATTCATCTAAAACACTAGACGTATTTGTATGAATATATTATAATTATATTAAACATTAAAAGAATAAAAGGAGAATAACAAATGAAAAAAAATACCAAGATAATTATAACCACCACAATTATAATACTAGTATTGATAATTATAGGACTAAGCATATATATTGCGTATGATAAGAATATTATATTTCAATCTAGTGTAGATATTGAAGAAAAGCAGGAAAAAACTAAAAAACAAAACAAGAGTGACATAGAAAAAAACACTAAAGAGGAAATAGATTATACTTTTAATAATGCCAAAATTTCTAATAATTCCAATGGATATAATTATTACCTAAGTAGTGGTAATCTGGGAGATATAGGTATACACGCAACTCTCAAAGAAGATATAAAAAGTGTTAAACTATCTGTTGATTGGTCTAAAATGGCCATAAATTATAATAATAAAAGTCATTCTAATACTACAGAAACTTATACAATTAATTTCGATAAAGAAATTACAGAAGTTTATTTAGGCGATTTTGGAGTAACAGCAGATTTGTCTACATTATTTTTCTTAATGAAAGATAAAACTATTGAATATATGCCTATAAGAAAAGCAACCGATACAAATAATTTTGTATCATATGGTAAGTTACCCGATGTAGATGGTACCATTAAATTTTTAAGTGGTGGATTTAGCATTCCTAATTCTCCGGTAGGTGGTGGATTAACAACATTTGCCCAAAAAGAAGACGGAACTTTCTTAGATTTAGAACCAATAATAGAATCAACTGGCAATTATAGTGTATAATTAAATTTTGATTTTTATATAAATAATTTAATACTTAATATTTAAAAAAAATATATATGCAATATATTATTCCTTTCAAACATTAGGGAATGATGAAATGTTGGAAAGTATTAAAAAATACTTTCTTTTTTTCGTGGTTAATTATAATATAAATTGTAAAATAGAAAGTTATAAATATTAGATAATTTATAAAAAAGGAGATAATTAGGTGGGTAAAAAAATAAAAACCTTATAAAATAAGGTTAAAATACTTAATGGTGCCATTGGGAAAGTTATCTACAACTTTTTCCAAAAAAGATTATTATAGCACCAACCATTAATATAATTATAACTTTATACTAAAGAAAAAGCAAACTATTTTAGTTTACTATTTACTAATCTAATATAAATTGTAATTTGTTTTAATAAATTATTTTAAATCTAATGCTCCTTTAGGGCATTTCTTAATACAATTACCACATAAAATACATTCTGTTCCATTTTTTCTTTTTCTCGAATCGTCTAACATATCAACATTCATTGGACAAGTTTTTATACACTTTTTGCAACTAATACATTTGTCGTGATTACATTTAATCCTTAAATATGAAAAGTAACTAGCAGGTTTTAAGAATACTGTAATAGGACAAATATATTTACAAAACGCTCTATTATCTTTTAAAACAAATGCTAATATTATTCCTAAAACATAATAAATAACATTACCTATTATAAAAGACCAAAACATTATATTCTCTATATTATCAACTTTAACAATAAATAGAGCTGATACAAATGATAATGATAGTAATGTTTAGAAATTGTTTGAATATTTTTTAAAGCTTTTTTGGTATTAAAAATATTAACAATAAAAATATATATTAATAATAATATTAGTGGTAAAGCTAAAATATTGTAGGAAAAAGAATTAATTATATTTAACTTTAAAATTTCTTTTATAGCTCTTGTTATTCCACATGCAGGACATTGTATATGAAAAATTTCTTTTATTAAGCAAGGAGGATTATATTTTAAGCAAATTAAAAATATTAATATTAAACTCATGTAAATAGCTAATATTAATATTTTTTGTTTTATGTTGTTATTGTAATGGAACTCCATTGCCATCTACACCAATTGATCCTGTAAATAACATGATTGCTTCGATTAATGCCCAAACTCCAGTAATGATAGCACCAAATCCACAAGTAAGCAGTGTTATTAATAATTGAGCAACACCTTTACCACTATAACCTAAATAGAAATTGTGAATTCCTATTGTTCCAAAAAATAATGCTAACAAACCTGCACATACTTTTGATTTTGGAGCAGTGGTTGGATTTGTATTAATATTAGTTACATTTGTGGTATTAGTTGGAGTATCTTTTTTTACTGCAACACCACAGTTTAAACAAATATCTTGATTTTCTTTTAATGGTTTTCCACAATTTTCACAAAATTTTGCCATATTCATCTCCTCACTTTCTTAAAATTTATTATACTATAATTCGACAATAATTACAATATTTAGTTAATGTTTAATCGTAAACTCTTAATTCTGAGAGTAACGGAAAATTTAAAAAAATATTTTCCATTACTTTCAGAAAACGTTTTTCCGTTACTTTTAGAATTCACCTCTTCATATACTTTATATATTTCATAACCTTTATATTCACACATTGCCCTTAATCTTTTCTCTTGTTCTGGTAAACTAAAACCCTCTCGTGCTTGATCTTCGGTAGATACTCTTATATAAATACCTGCAATTTTCTTTTCATCACTCATAAGTTATCATCTCCCTTTTTAACAAAA
>CANQVR010000071.1 GCA_947627375.1 uncultured Bacilli bacterium
ATCCCTTTAATTTTGGGAATTTTCTCTTATTATTTTTATTTTTCATAAAAATGGGAACTTCTAATAAAATTCAGTCTATTTTTAATATTAAGTTAATATTTAATAAGAATAATTTTTTTCAAAAAAAGACCAAGATATAAACTTAATAAATCATCTTAGTCTTATGTATTATTACTTTTTAGCGTTTAGTACAGCTTGTGCTGCAGCAAGACGTGCTATTGGTACTCTAAATGGTGAGCAAGAAACATAGTCAAGTCCTGCATTGTAGCAAAATTCTACTGAAGATGGATCTCCACCATGTTCACCACAAATTCCTAAGTGTAAATTTGGATTAGTTTTTCTACCACTTTCAGCAGCCATTTTAACAAGCTTACCTACTCCATTTTGATCTAATTTTGCAAATGGATCAGATTCATAAATTTTTGCTTGATAATAACTATCTAAGAATTTACCAGCATCATCTCTTGAAAATCCGAATGTCATTTGTGTTAAATCGTTAGTTCCAAATGAGAAGAAGTCAGCACTCTTAGCAATTTCGTCTGCCGTAAGAGCAGCACGTGGAATTTCTATCATAGTTCCAATTTCATATTTAATATCAGAATTCTTTTCTTTCTTAACTTCTTCGGCAACTTCCACAACAACATTTTTAACAAAATCTAACTCACGTTTTTCTCCAACAAGCGGAATCATAATTTCAGGTGTAATATCATATCCTTTTTCTTCATGTACTTCAATAGCTGCCTCCATAATAGCACGTGTTTGCATTCTAGCAATTTCAGGATAAGTTACAGCTAAACGACATCCTCTATGTCCCATCATTGGATTAAACTCATGTAGTTCAGCACATTTTGCTTTTATTTGATCTACAGTAAGTCCCATATCATCAGCTAAAGCTTTAATATCTTCCTCTTCAGTTGGTAAAAATTCATGTAGAGGTGGATCTAAATAACGAACTGTCATTGGACGTCCCTCTAAAGCTTCATACATAGCTTTAAAGTCACCCTTTTGGAATGGAATTAACTCAGATAATGCTTCTTCACGAGCTTCAACTGTATCAGATAAAATCATCTTACGTATTTTTGGAATTCTCTCTTCATCAAAGAACATATGCTCAGTACGACAAAGACCAATTCCTTCAGCTCCTAAACGAACAGCATTTTTAGTGTCTCTTGGATTATCAGCATTTGTTTTAACTCCAAGGGTACGAATAGAATCAGCCCAATCCATAATTCTACCGAAATCTCCACTAACACTTGCTTCTTTAGTAGCAATTTCTCCTTTATAAATTTTACCAGTAGTTCCATCAAGTGAAATATAATCTCCTTCATGGAAAGTATAACCACCTAAAGTAAACTCACGTTTTTCTTCATTTATTTGGATATCACCACATCCTGCAACACAACAAGTACCCATACCACGAGCAACAACTGCTGCATGACTTGTCATACCACCACGCACAGTTAAGATTCCTTGAGATGCATTCATTCCTTCGATATCTTCAGGCGAAGTTTCAAGTCTTACAAGAATAACTTTTTCACCACGACCACCAATTCCTGCTTCTTTAGCATCATCAGCAGTAAAATATACTTTACCAGTTGCAGCACCAGGGGATGCTGGTAGAGCTTCTCCAATTACTTCTCCTGATTTTAAAGCTTCACTATCAAATGTTGGATGTAATAATTGATCTAAAGATTTAGCATCTATTCTAGATACAGCTTCTTCTGAAGTAATCATACCTTCATCAACTAAATCACAAGCAATTTTAATAGCGGCATTAGCAGTTCTTTTTCCATTACGTGTTTGTAAGAAATAAAGTTTTCCTTCTTGGATAGTAAATTCCATATCTTGCATATCACGATAATGATTTTCAAGTTTTTGTGCAATTTCCATAAATTGTTTATAACACTCAGGTAAATCTTCTTCTAGTTTTGTAATAGGTTGAGGAGTTCTAACACCCGCAACAACATCTTCTCCTTGAGCATTGATTAAGTATTCTCCAAATATTCCTTTTTCTCCATTAGATGGATTACGTGTAAAGGCAACTCCCGTACCTGATGTATCTCCCATATTTCCAAAGACCATTGCTTGAACATTTACAGCTGTACCCCAATCACCAGGAATATCATTCATTCTTCGATAAACGATAGCACGTGGATTATCCCAACTTCTAAAGACTGCTTTAACTGCTCCCATTAATTGGTCACGAGCGTCTTGTGGGAAATCTTCTCCAATCGCATTTTTATAAATTTCTTTAAATCTTCTCACTAATTCTTTTAAGTCATCAACCGTAAGTTCAGTATCGTAATGTACTCCATTTCTTTCTTTAATCTCATCGATTATCTTTTCAAATTCACTCTTAGATACTTCCATTACAACATCTGAATACATTTGAATAAATCTACGATAAGAGTCATAGGCAAATCTTTCATTACCAGTCTTCTTCGCAAATCCTTCAACTGCTTCATCGTTAAGTCCTAAGTTAAGAATTGTATCCATCATTCCAGGCATAGATGCACGTGCCCCACTTCTAACTGATACTAAAAGTGGATCGTTGTTATCTCCAAATTTCTTTCCTTGAATCTCTTCAAGTTCAGCAAGTTTTTCAAAAATTTGCTCTTTAATTTCATCTGAGATTGTCTCATTTTGCTTATAATAATCAGTACAAGCTTCAGTTGAGACAGTAAAACCTTGAGGTATAGGTAATCCTAAATTAGTCATCTCTGCTAAATTAGCACCTTTACCACCTAAAAGTTCTCTCATATCTGCATTTCCTTCTTTAAATGCATAAACGTATTTCATATAATCATCCTCCTCTTTTTTTCACGCTACAAACCTAGTATAGCACAAAAAAACTAAGTTGTAACAACAATTTTACAAGTTTTTTGATTTTTTACAAACATTAACTATATTTAACAAGAGTTTTAAGTCTTTTAATAACTTTCTTTTCAATTCGAGAAATATATGATTGTGAAATACCTAACATATCAGCTACTTCTTTTTGCGTTTTTTCTTCTTTACCAAAAAGTCCATATCTTAAAATAATAATATCTCTATCTCTCGGATTAAGTCTCATAATCTCTTCGATTACCAGTTTCCTATCGGCTTTATCTTCAATACCTTTCGTAACTAAATCTTTTGGTGTTCCTAAAACATCTTCTAAATGCAGTTCGTTTCCCTCTGCATCATAAGATAAAGAAGCATCAATACTAACTTCAGTCTTTTGTTTTTTAGTCTTCCTAAGATACATAAGAATCTCATTATCTATACAACGAGAAGCATAAGTTGCAAGTTTAATATTCTTTCCTCTACTAAAAGTATTAATACCTTTAATTAAACCAATTGTCCCAATACTTACTAAATCTTCTAAATCGATATTAGTATTTTCATATTTTTTCGCAAGAAAAACTACAAGTCTTAAATTATGCTCGATAAGCTTATCTTTCGCAAAAACATCTCCATCTTCTTTTAATTCTAAATAATACTCTTCCATCTCTCTTGAAAGTGGTTCAGGTAATACATCTGCTGCTCCAACATAAAATATTTCATTTCCTAAATCAAGTAAAAAACCAAGTAAAAATAATATTGTAATCATCTAATTTCCTCCCTTATCATATTTGGTAATATACAATCAATACCTTCAATACTAGCTTTTAGTGAAATACCAACAAGTAAGTTTTTAAATGTTTTATTATCGATAATTACTTTATCAGTTTTAAAACATTTTAAAACTCCTACATCTTTTATTGTTTTAAATGGAACATAGACTATTTCTTCGAGTGGTGGTGTAATCTTTTTATTACATAAAATAATAATTCCTCGTTTTTTATAAGGATCTTTTAAATTATTTCCTGTATCTAAAAATCCTGACATATTATAAACTTTATTTTTATAGTAAATTTCTACATCATAGACATTTTTATATTTTTCTCTAATTTTATGATCTCTAATAAAACTAATAACAAGTATTGGAGTAAAAATCATAATAAGTATTATATTAATCGAAAAACCATTATGAAAAAACACTATTCCTGTTGTCTTATAACTGAATTCATTATTTAGAAAGTATAATCCTCCACCTAAAAATATACTTATGATATAAAGATAGAAAATATTTTTAAAAAAATAGTTTTTATTATGATAAGAAAAAGTTATTAAAACCATAAAAATACTAATTATAATTTTAATAATAAATAAAGTAAAACTATTAATATTAAAAAATAAAAGAAATATACTAAGTGCTCCAAATAAACTTCCCATAAGTATTCTTTTTAATTTTGCTTTTCTTTTAAGTATCTTACTAACCCCATATAATAGTAAGAAATCAAAAAAGAAATTTAGAAAAAAAACAAAATCTAGATATATCTTCATGGTAATCACCGTTATTAATATACAAAAAGAAAAACGACTTATTTGTCGTTTTTTAAAAAAAATTTATTTTTTAGTAATTTTGTAAATTGAGCCCTTAAACAAGGGGTAATTTAGCAATTTTCGTCTAAGACGAAAATCATTTTTTCAAGCTATTTTCTTCTTGAATTTTTAAAATTGGTCGTTTGTTTTATTTTTTAAGATATGATAAAACCCTAATGAAAGGAGGTCTTTTATGGATATAAATATCTTTGGTTTTTATTAACTAGCAGTAATATTATAATACAAAAAATAAACATTAGATATATTGTCTTTGAAAACTAAATAATAAAAAGGAGTACCCTGAAACTCCTTTTGAAGTGATAAAGTAAAAGTAGACACATAAAAAGAATGTGATCTACTTTTATTTTGTTATAATTAAATAAGAAAGG
>CANQVR010000072.1 GCA_947627375.1 uncultured Bacilli bacterium
ATATTATCTTTAGTAAAACCACATTTTTGATAAACTTCTTCAAAAGACATTTCTTCGCCAGTTTTTAAATCAATATTGTAAGTAAAATAATTTGGATTTACTACACCAGTTGCTTTAATACTATACCATAAAGCAGTTGATACCATATCAATATCAATATATTTTTGATAATCAATATCTACCCATGTTAACTCGTTTTGAACGCCTTCATTATAAGCATCAATTGCCTTATCAAAAACCTTTTTAATTTCTTGATTTGCTTTAGAAGCATAGTTAGAATCAATATTAATAAATGGTACTTTTATATCATCAGCATATATGGGTTCATTAATAAGATAAGATTCAGCTAAAACATCTTTTTCATAATCAGCATCATAAATCCAATATTTAGAAGGATTAATTTTATTTACCAATTCTTCTTTAGTTTCTTCATTTTCTATAGGTTGTGACTCAGTAGGATTAGCATTTTCTTTTTTATAAAATTTATCATAGAAAATATATCCTCCAAGTACTAAAGATAATAATATAAAGAAAATTAAAAAAGCAATTAATCCATGATTATTTTTGCTAGTTTCCACTTTAAACTCCTTTCTTAATTTAAATTTTAACATATTGTTATTTTTCTGTATTTAATTATTTATGATGATTGACACTAAATTAACATTTAATAAATGTGAAAAAATTCTTTAAATAAATTTCTAAATATGTTAATATTATGATAATTAATAGTAAAGTAGTGAGGAGTGAATAGATTGAAAAAAAGTATTTTATTATTATTTAGTGTGGTGGTTTGTTTAATGTTTATGGGAAGTGCTAGAGCATTAACTTTGAATAAAGTTGTTGAAAGTTTTAAAGAAAAAGTTTTAAATAATGAAATGTTTGAAGTAAATTCAGATAAAATAAAGATTACAAATACTGATAATAGTATTACAACTCATATTGATTTAAGTGATGCTGAAGTTGAAGGATTAACTGAAATTGATGTTGTTTTTAATTATAAAGATGGAAAATTAACATATGAATATAATGGCGAATTAAAAAATGAAATAGATGAATCTAAATATTTATTTAATTCGATGATTGCTAATTTAATGTATTTTACTATTGGCGATTTAAACGGTTATAGTGAAGAACAAATGCAAAATACTTTAACAGAAGAAAAAACTAAATCATTTACATTAGATACAAATGGAATAGAGTTTAATTTATTAAAATATACTAAGACTGATCAAGAATCAGAAAGTGGAAGTCTAACTGTTTTCTTTACTAAATCATTTAATCTTGATTTAAATAAATTTAATATTGGGGAGAAAAAAGATCATGCTGTATATTTAGAATTTAGTGAAGTAGTAAGTCAATTTAAAAAAGATTTTGATAATTATGAACTTGCTCTTGAATTAGAATGTGAATTAAGTAATACGGAAAATGAAATAGATATAAGTTGTTCAAAGAATGAAACTTCTACTAAAGTAGTTTTTAAATATAGTAATAATTTAATAACTTATGAGCTAAGTTCTGATGAAGATGCTGAAAAACAAATGGTTGAAATGATTGTTTCAAATTTGTATTCAGAATTATTATTAAAATCAATTGCGACATTAAATAAATATAGCGATGAAGAAATAGAGCAAGCATTAACAGATATTTATACTAAAAAAGTTACTTTAGAAAATAATGGTATAGAATATACTGAGAAAAATATCCATACTGAAAATGATGATAGTGTTGTAACTGTTGTAGGAGATGTAAGTGGAGTATCTAATTTAAAAATAGATTTAACTAAGTTTAATTTAGATAATTTAATTGAAACTAATGAAGAATCTGTTGTGGGAGAAAAATGTAGTGAAAAAGATGGTTTATATTTTGATAAGAATGGTAATAGTGTAAGTAAAGAAGCTTATTTTGAAAGTTGTGGAGTAGTAGAAAATCCTAAGACTGGTTTAATGATTCCGTTAATTATGCTTGGTATATTTGGTATGATGGGAATAAGTTTAATAATTAAGAGAAAAACATATTTTGAAAATATTTAAAAAATATGTAAAATTTTAGCACTTGATATTGACAAGTGCTAATTTTTGTTTTAGAATGTTCTTGTAAGGTGAAAGCCTTAGGTATTAGATTATATTAATGTGCTACCTGTTATGGGCCAACACATAAAGAAAGGAAGACGATGAAATATGATGTTAGTACCAAGAAGAAAGAACTGGGATTTATTTGATGACTTTTTTGAAGATTTTCCAGCAGTAGAAAGTAAATGTATGAAAACTGATATTAAGGAGCATGAAAACAATTATGAATTGATTGTTGATTTACCAGGATTTAGTAAAGATAATATCAATATATCAATTGAAAATGGTTATTTAGAAATAAGTGCTAAGACAACTAGTGATAAAGAAGAAAATGAAAAAGGAAAATATCTTCGTAGGGAACGTTTTGAAGGAGAGTATAGAAGAAGTTTTTATATTGGGGATAATATTACTGAAGAAGAAATTAAAGCCTCATTTAAAAATGGTATTTTAAAGATTAGTGTTCCAAAAGTTAAAGAAAATCCTAAAGCTAATAAAAAGTATATTGAAATTGATGAATAGAATAATAAAAACTGTTAAATAAAAATATTTGACAGTTTTTTAATTATAATAAAGTGGTTTAAAATTATCAAAACCTCTTAACTTAGGGGGGGGGGTAATATTATATAATTACCGTAGAATAGGTGATTATATGAAGCTAGAAAAGTATGTTGATAAAAGTATTAAAAAAAGAAAAACAATTCTAATAAGTTTAGGTGTAATAGTATTAATAAGTGTATCTTTATTACTCTACAAAACCTTTGCGTCTTTTACAGAGAGCGCTGAATTTCCTATGATGAACGGAAAAGTAGATTATTTTGGTAATAGTGATATTTATTTTGCATTTTATCATGGTGATGAAGAATTAGAAGAAATGCCTCAAAAAGGAAATAAAGAAAATTTAGTATTTGACCATGCCGAATGTGATAATGGAGCAAGTATCGAATGGAATGAAAATGAATGGGCTCCATTAGTAAAAGGGTTAAATAAAGTAAAAACAAAATGTAGTTTGTATTTTGAAGAAATTCCTACTTTTGATAAAGAAGTAGTAAAATGTGGTAAAGCAGGAACAGGAATAGCAGAGTGTATCAAAAATAATGCAAATTTAGATACCACAAATTTATGGACTGATGATACAAGTGAAGCAAATATAAGATATGTAGGTGCAAATGAAAGTGTAGATAACTATATAGATATAGGAGATAAAGATAGTGAAGGGAATCCAATTTTATGGAGAATAATAGGAGTCATGAATAATATAACTAATTTAGATAATGGTGGACAACAAGAAAGTTTAGTAAAAATAATAAGAGCAGACAGTATAGGAAATTATAGTTGGGATAGTAGTGCATCAGGAATAAATAGTGGATATGGAGTAAATGAATGGAGCCAAGCAGATTTAATGAAACTATTAAATCCTCAAGAAGTATATAGTGGAACGCCAACAATCGGAGGAAGTTTGTATTGGAATAGAGGAAGCGGAAATTGCTATAATAGTTATTATGAAGCTAATACAACATGTAACTTTACAAGTAGAGGAATAAGTGAAACTGCCAAGAACAAGATAGCAAAAATAAGATGGAATACAGGAACATTTGCAACATATAATACAAGTGACTGGACAGCAAGAGCAACATATGAAGCAGAAAGAGGAAGTCATAATGGAAAAGAACAATGCACAGGTAATGGAGGAGGAACTAATTGTGATGATGAAGTGCTAAGAACAACAACATGGGAAGGATATATAGGATTAATGTATCCAAGTGACTATGGATATGCAGTAGGAGGAGAAGTAAGAAATACATGTTTAGGAAAAAGTATGTATGACTATAATGAAGGAAGTTGTAACACAAATGATTGGTTAACCCCAAGTAGTACTACATGGACAATGACACCATCGCCGTATTCTTCTTCTGCTGGCCGTGTGTTCTATGTGTCTTCGTCTGGCTATGTCGACAACTACGGTGCGGGCAATGCGCGCGGGGTTCAGCCAGTCGTATATCTATCATCGTCAGTAAAAATAATAGACGGTAATGGAAAAAAAGGGACGCCATTTATTGCTTCATTAAATTAATTTGGGTCCCATTAAGTTAACTGTGTCTAAAGAATAAATAGATGTAAAAATACATCAAAAACATAGTAATTAATATTATAAATAAAAAAGAAATTAAGTCAATAATTTTTAACAATATTTTTTTCAAACTTTTTTGCATCAAAAAGAATAATAAAACCATAAAAGAAAGTCAAGGCCTATGAAATAGCACGAAGTGTTTAGCCTTTACTTTCTTTTTGTTTTATTAAAATCTCAAAACAAAAAAGTTTATCTCTTATGAACAATTTTACTGATGAAATTATTCAAAAGACATATTGTTATTCTCACTTACGTCTACAGGCAT
>CANQVR010000073.1 GCA_947627375.1 uncultured Bacilli bacterium
TCTTTTATTTTATTTAAAATTTCAACTCCATTAATATTTGGTAACATAATATCTAATATTATTAAATCATAAGCATTAGTTAAAGCATTATAAAGACCTTCTTCTCCGTCAAGACAAACATCTACTTCGTATTTTTCTTGTTTTAGTTTTGTTGAAATAATTTCTGCAAGAGAAGATTCATCTTCAATTATTAAAATCCTCATGTAATCATCCCTTTCATTTATTTTATATTATACTATAAAATTTTTATTTAACCTATAGTAACATATAAACATTAAAGAAATATTAAAAATGGTATTTCAAAAAATATATTTGCTCTATCTAAAATTTCATTATTTAAGTCTTGCCTGAACCGACTTTTCCACATATCGCTATAACTTTACTCATTATTACTTTTCTCCTTACAAATTACTATTTATCTTACTAATTATTATATCAAACTATAAAATAATAAAAAATAAAACTATTATATAAAAATGACGTTACGACATTAAGTTGTGTGAGAGTGTACCCAAAAACTAATGTCATAATGTCATTACTTGTCATCTTCTAAAAAGTATTCAGCTATTTTTTCGTAATTATCTTGACTATTTAAGCAAGTATCAATTAAATAACCTCTTTTATTATTATTTTGATATTCTTTAATACCTCTAATATAAAAATCTTTATTCCTGTCTTCAATATAGAAAGGTATAATATCATTATATAAACATTCTCTAAACATAATCATACGACCTATGCGACCATTCCCATCTTGAAATGGATGAATATGTTCAAATCTAACATGAAATTCTATTATATCTTCAATTGTTTTTTTTGAAATACTATCATACCATTCTAATAGATTTTTCATATCATTAGGAACATCTTTAGGAAGTGAAATTGTAATACTACCTACAAAGTTATTTTTTTGTTTATATTCTCCAACATTAAACCATTCTTTTTCACTCTCTATTAAAGTTCCATCTTTTAAAATAAAATGAAATTTTTTAATAATTTCTTCTGACAATTTATCTTCAATTGTATCTAACATATATTTAAACAAAGTAAAATGATTACTTGTTTCTGTTGCATCTTTTAAAACAATTACTTTATCCTCATTTGTTAAGATTGTTCCTGTATCATAAATACTTGCTGTTTCATCAGGAGTTATAGTAGATCCTTCAATATGATTACTATTGTAAGCAAACTCTAATTGAGTTTTATGATATAAATTTCCTGATAGATTTATTTTTCTTTGCTCTATCAATGCTTTTTTTATTTTTTTAGCTTCCATTTTACCTCCTATAAATTACTATTTATCTCACTAAATATTATATCATGAAATATTATTTTTATATAGTACTTAATCACACTATATAATTATAATTTATTTTCTATTAAAAACTATTCATAAAAAAATAAAAGCGGAGCCAAATTGGCTCCTTCAGGGGGTTCGGTTGAATATAATCTCACAAATATCGTGAGATATAATCGGCGTGATTATCTACCACGCATCTTAATCATAAATTAAAATTTCAATTTTGTCAATTACTTATTGAAAAATTATTTTTATTTATGTTAAATTAGGCACTTATAATTGACTTTATTAACTCTTTTTTTAAAGGATCTTCATCAGTATTTTTATCATTTAAATATTCTTCAGAATCTTTTTTTGCTTGAAGTAAAAGTTTATAATCATCTTTAAGATTTGCAATTCTAAAAGACATATCTCCACTTTGCTTTGTTCCAAAAATATCTCCATGACCTCTAAGTTTAAAATCTTCTTCACTAATTAGAAATCCATCATTAGTTTTTTCCATAACTTTAAGTCTTTTTGTATCGATATCACTAATTAAAACACAACGTGAAAGTTCACTACCACGACCTACACGACCACGTAATTGGTGAAGTGTAGAAAGTCCAAAACGATTAGCATCAAAGATAACCATCATCGTAGCGTTACTAACGTCAACTCCTACTTCAATAACAGTTGTCGAAATTAAAATATGAATTTTACCTTGGACAAATTCTTTCATAATTAAATCTTTTGCACCTGCGGCCATTTTCCCATGAATAATATCTATCTTAAAATAATCTTTAAAAGCCAGTTTCATTTGATCTTTTAATTTATTAACATCAGTTAAATCACTTTTATCACTTTCTTCTATCAAAGGTGCGATAACATAAATTTGATGTCCTGCTTTTAATTCATCAAGCATCATACCTAAAACATCTTTAATTTCTTTATTAGTTTTAACATAAGTTTTTATCTCTTGTCTTCCTTTAGGTTTTTCTCTTAAAATAGACATATCCATATCTCCATATATAGCAAGAGCATAAGTTCTAGGAATTGGTGTCGCACTCATATACAAAATATCAGGTCTATAACCTTTATTTTGTAAATTATTTCTTTGATTAACTCCAAAACGATGTTGTTCATCTGTTACAACTAGACCTAAATTATTATATTTAACTTCTTTTTGAATCAAAGCATGTGTTCCAACAACAATATTAATTTCACCATTTTCAAGTTCTTTATAAACATTATTTTTTTCTTGTTTAGTTAAAGATCCCGTTAAAAGTTCTATATTAACAGGAGTATCTTTAAATACTTCTTTTAAATTATCATAATGTTGTACCGCTAGTATTTCAGTTGGTGCCATCAAAGCACTTTGATATCCACCTAAATAGTTAGCATACATCGCAATAAAAGACACTATAGTCTTACCACTACCAACATCACCTTGTAAAAGTCTATTCATTCTCGCAGGACTTTCTAAGTCAGCAAGAATCTCTTTTACAACTTTCTTTTGATCATTAGTCAGTTCAAAAGGAAGAGACTCTATAAATTTTTTTATTTTTTGTTGATCTATTTTACGACTTAATCCTTTATTAGAAAGTTTATGTTCTCTTTTTAAATAATTAATTTTAAACATAAAAGAAAATAACTCTTCATACTTCAATCTATCTGCTATCTCATCTTTTTTCTCTTCTGTTGGAGGATTATGAATAATATTTAAAGCCGTCTTTTTATTAGAATATCCATATTTATCTAAATATTTTTTAGGAATATAATCTATGACATCATTACCATATTGTGCTAAAGCCATACTAATAAACGTAGAAATATTCTTATTAGTAATTCCGTTAGTCAAATGATATCTAGCTTCCATTTTTACTTTATTATTAGATAAATCTTCTAATTTAATTTCAGAAGCAGTAATTACATTTTTAGCTTTATCAAATTTACCAATTACTGTAACAGTAGAACCGACAATAAGTTTATTTTTTAAAAACGCTCTATTAAAAATTGAAACACCTACTACTCCTGATTTAGTAACAAGTCTAAAATTCATTTTATTAAGCCCTGCTTTAAATCTCATTAAAATAGGACTACTTTCGATTTTACCATCTATTACTACATGTTGATCTTGCAAAGCTTCAGCAAGATTACTACGTTCAAGTTTTTCATATCTAAAAGGATAATACATTAATAAATCTTCAACTGTATTAATATTTAATTTATTAAGTAAAATTAGGGATCTAGGTCCAATTCCTTTAACATCTTTTAATTCAGCCACTTATAATCCCTCCTCCTGGCTTATTATACCACATTTTACTTTTAAAAAAAAGAAAAAGTATAATAAATTTTAGGATATAACCGGTTATTAAAATTAAAATAAATTTTTTTTAATTTTTTTCATTTTTTTATTGACAAAATCGACTTTTACCGTTATTATATAAATCACCAATTCGATATTTAGGCGAATTGGTCGCTAGTATCACACTAGCCAACCCCTTTTTATTCTTTTTTTTGAGACTGCCCTCAGGGGGTGCAGTCTCTTTTTGTTTTTGTTATTATATAATATTTTTATTTATTATATTTTATATTTTTACTCTATTTTTCCACCCATTTCACCCACTTCAGAGTAATTCTAGAGTAATTAAGGGTTCCTTTTTTATTATTCAAAAAAATAAAAACCCTTATTTCTAAGGGTTAATCATCAATTGGTGACGAGTACGGAATTCGAATCCGTGAATGCTGCCGTGAAAGGGCAGTGTGTTAAGCCACTTCACCAACTCGCCATATGGCGCCTCAACTAGGACTTGAACCTAGGACCCCTTGATTAACAGTCAAGTGCTCTAACCAACTGAGCTATTGAGGCATAATGGTGGACCTGGTAGGACTTGAACCTACGACCCCACGCTTATCAAGCGTGTGCTCTAACCAACTGAGCTACAGGTCCACGAATTAGTTACAACATATAGTATTATACTATATATCATAAATTTTCGCAAGAAAAATCAATTTCCTTTGACGGATATTATTATACTATAGTCTCATCTAAAAAATCAAGTATATTTTTTCTTTTTTATATGAGCTCCGAATTTTTATTTGGAAGTTCGTTTTAAATAAATTAACGGAAATAAGTCTAATTATAGTATAATATATATTATGT
>CANQVR010000074.1 GCA_947627375.1 uncultured Bacilli bacterium
CCTGTTGTATCTATATTATCGACATTGATACTGTCTGTTTTAATATTTCCTACTTTATCTTTGATATGTACATACCACTCACCATTTTCACTTATTTCTTTTGTAAATGTTTGTTCTTCTGTTGTTTCATCTATTTCATTCCAAACACGCTCTGGTTCAAAACTCTTGGTTATTTGATATCCTACTATTCCACTTTCTCTATCTATTACTAATACTTTTATTTCTTTTTTTGTTCCCCATGCTTTATCTGCATTTAATTCTAATATTTCTGGTAGTTTATCATCTATTTTATCGATTGTTATTTCTTTGGTTGTTATACTTCCTACTTCATCTTTGATACTTACATAATATTTTCCACTAGATGTTACTTTTTCTTCTACTTCTATCTCTTTTCTTCCTTCTATGTCTTTCCAATTATATTGTCCTTCTTTTTTATTTACACTATAAGCTACTATTTTATGATATCTACTATATCCATGAATATTTATTATATCTGTACTTCCCCATTCTTTTAATTCATTTTTTAATGCTAGTTGAGGTATATAATCAGCTATTAAAGTTACTTTTCCTTTTAAGGTTTTATTCATTGAATCTACATCTTCTATTGTTACACTTTCATCTAACCATATTCGGAGTTCAAAACTTTTTTCTTCTTTTCCTTCTAGTGTTCCTTCTTCTAGACTATATCCTGATTCACTACTTAAAGCATTTTCGATTGTTGTATTAGTTTTTTCTAGTTCATTTAAGATTCCACTTTTTTTACCATTTAAACTTATAGCTACATATTCATCACTTAATGTTGTTCCATTTAATAATTCAAAATTAATATTATATTTAGCTGTTGTTTCACAATTATTTTTGATTGTAAATTTATATGGTTTTAGACTTAATCCTTCTTCATCTTCTATTGGTTGAGCATTTTCTAATAAGATATCATCTTCTTCATTTATGATACTTACATCCATACATAAACTTCTTATATAACTACTTTCATTTTGATCTACTTTTGTTTGCCAATATCCATAAGTTGTACTTAATACAATTATTAAAGACGCTATTATAATTAATAATAATGTTCTATATATTTGTTTCATTAATTTAGCATCTCCTATCTTTAGCTATATTCTATCACATATCTTCTATATATTGTTTAAAATTTTAAAAAAAATCATGATAAATTTTTATCATAATTTTTAGTCTTATATTCTTTACATTTTATATAAGTTTCATATTTAAAAGTATTTTTATCATGTAATACTATACCATATCCATCACATTCTTCATCGTTTACATTTAAACCATCTATTGCATTATTACTTTTTAATTCTTGATATGTTATTTTTAGATTTTTTCCCTCTTCTGGATATATAAATTTTTCATCAACATAAATCTTGATATTATCTGCTAATTTATTTTCTAATTCTTCATATTTCTTTATTTTATTTTTATATACAAAACCTATTCCTGTTAATCCTCCAACTAATATTATTAACACACTACCCCATATATAACTTATAATTCTCATCTTTTTTAAATCCATTGTTAATAACCCTCTGTTTCATATTCTTCACAACTTATATATGTTTCAAAATTATTATTTTCTAATACATTTACATATCCTATACATGGCTCACTATGATTTAATGGTATTAATTTACTACTTGTAAGATAATCTTCTAATAATAATTCTTCAGTTGTTATCATAACAACTGATTTATTTTTTTGATAATATTTTTTTGCTGCTTCTTCTACATTTTTTTCAATTTCTTTATAGGAATAACCATATTTTTCACTATTTTCATATTCCATCTGTTCTACTCCAGAATATAATTGATTTACTAACACTACTACTAAAAGCAAAAATCCAACTAGTATACAACATAGAATAATCATTTCTTGCAACCCCCATCCATGATTATTCATTACCATACTCCTTTTCTATTGGATCTACTGAAAATATTGCTCTAAAGCCATAATCAGTTGTGTCATCTTCTTTTTTAAATTCAAAATATTTATATCCTAAACTAGTACATTCATAATATTCTCCATTATATTTTTCTTCATTTTTCTCAGATAAGCATATTAATGGTTTTTTCATATCTTTAGCTCTAAAATAATCAATAAGAATTAAACTTACCCAAGATACAAATAATACAAATATAATTATTTTAACAAGATATTTTTTTATAAATTCCATAATTAACATCCTTTCACTATATATTCAATTCTAACATTATTTTAAATAATTGTCTATTGCAAAACAAGCGGATTATCTTTGTTTCCATATTCTTGGTCTGTTTTAGAATTAGGAAGAATTTTTGTAGTTGATTTTAAATAGGCAACTGGAATAATTTCTTTAATTTTAGAAGTCTCACTATAGTAACCTGTAATATATCCGTTTGAATGTATATAATATACATTATCAGAGTAAATATCTTGTTGTACTGGTGAGATTGTCCATGTATCATCACCTGTAAATAGCCAATCATTTGAATTACAGTTTTCATTATTGTATAAAGCTACACTTTTCCCTAAACACGAACTTCTTACTTCTCCTCCAACCGCATAGCCATAGTCACTTGGATACATTAATCCTATATATCCATCCCATGTTGTTGTTCTTTCCACATCATCATTGCAATAATCTCCTCCTGCACTTTCACATTGTTCTTTTCCGTTATTAGTGCTTCGCTCTCCATCATACAAATATCTTGCTGTTGTTTTACTAGCATTATATAATTCTCCTGCTGTTCCGGTATTCCATCTTACTTTGGCTATCTTTTCCTTTGTTTTTTCACTTAGTCCACTATTTGTAAAATCACATAGCATATATGCTTCATTTTGATAATTATAGCAATTACCGTTTTCTCTATTCCAGTACAAACTTCCTCCAACTACTGGTGTTCCACTATATACTTCCTGAGGATTTAACAATTTCATTACATCTGCCTCACTCCATTCATTTATTCCCCAGCCCATATTTATTTCTGTTAAACTACTATCCCAACTATATGCTCCTATACTTTCTGCTCTTATTATTTTTACTAAACTTTCTTGCCTTCCTCCATTATCTAAATTGGTTATGTTATTCATGACTCCTATTACTCGCCATAAAATTGGATTTCCATCACTATCTTTATCTCCTATATCTATATAGTTATTTACTTTTGCTCCTACATATCTAATATTGGCATCACTTGTATCATCAACCATTAAATTAGTTGCATCTTTTTTTGATAAGGCAGTTATGAAATCAGTTGCTAATATACTACCATCCGGATTTATATCTTCACCATTTACAATAGCATCACCATTGATTTTGATTGAAATATTTTTTTCATCATCATCGGATGTTATTAATTCTTTATCTACATATACTTGAACACTATAATTTATTACTTTTCCTGCTTCTATTTTTTCATTTTCTACTAAACTAGTTGTTGTTCCTTCTTTGGGATAATTAGAAACCACTTGTCCTTCCTTTTTTAAGATTACTTTTAATTTATTTAAGGCTAATGGATTTTCTATACTTTCACTATTTAAATTTATATTATAATTTCCTGGTAAGGTTCCGGTATTGGTTATACTTATTTTATATTCACATTCACTATGAGTTAAGGCTTCTTCGTTACTCATTGGAATAAAACAATCACTATTAGTTACATTTGTTATTTGGGAGCCATTAGCATATGTAAATTCTAATGTTCCGGCTTTTACGATTTGATTCTTTTCATTTCCTTTTACTTCAAAAAATAGGGCATAACTTATTCCCATTACTGTTATTACTAAACATATTACTACTATTGCTATTACTTTTGTTTCAGTCTTTAATACACTACCAACTTTTTTATCTTTCATATCATCACCATATTATTACTCTAATAATACCATATTTTTAACTTAAAAAAAACTAGATTTCTCTAGTTTTTTTAGATTAAGCTAATTCTACTTCAGCGCCAGCTTCTTCTAATTGAGCTTTTAATTGATTAGCTTCTTCAGCAGGAACGTTTTCTTTAACATTTCCACCATTATCAGCTAATGCTTTAGCTTCAACTAATCCTAATCCAGTAATTTCTTTTAATAATTTAATTACTTGAATCTTATTTCCACCAGCACTCTTTAATACTACAGTTTTGTTAACATCTTCTGTAGCTTCTGCACCAGCAGCTGGAGCAGCAGCAACTGCTACAGCACTAGGATCAACTCCTAATTCTTCTTTCATTGCGTCAACTAATTCTTTTACTTCAAGAACAGTCATTTCTTTTAATGAAGCGATAAAATCTTCAGTTTTAATTTTAGCCATTTTTAATCATCCTTTCTTATTTTTCTTTACCTTCAGCATAAAGATTTAATGCAATAGATAAATTTCTTACATGCTCCATCATACCAGCAGCAAGCATTGTAAGTAAGCCTTC
>CANQVR010000075.1 GCA_947627375.1 uncultured Bacilli bacterium
GTATCAAACTTATGTCTCTTTTTGAATCAAAAAATAGTGTAGTGATATTTTTCACCAACACTATTTATAATACACCCATAAAAGTCTTGCAAAAGACTTTTTTTTGTATATATTTTTTCTAAAATAAAATTACTTTAAAGCCATAAAAAAATATGCTATAATGATATTATAGAAAGAGGTGTATATTTATGCTGAAGAAGATGATAGGAAAATAAATATTTAAACTTATATAATGATAATAGTATATAATAATATAAAGGAGATGTGTATATGTTAAGTATTATAGTTTTATTATTAATTGGAGTAACTGTGTTTTTAAAATCAAAGAAATCATTACACATGTTACAACAAAATCTTTATAATGAGAATAATAGATATTTAAAATGGGTTTTTAAAAACTATTTTCATTTCTTTAATTTAGAAGTGTTAGCTATTATAATTTTACTTGGAGCAACTTATATTTACGATGCTACAGGAGAAGTATTATATTTATTTTTAATTTGTATTTATCTATATGAAATATATAGTGTAAAAAAATTACTAGATAGTAGTCAAGAAAAGAAGCCACTTGTTATAACTAGTCGTGTAAAAAGATTAATTATAACTGAAACAGTATTATATTTAATACCAATAATAATTATTGCTTTAAATCGTTACAATACGAGAATATTACTTTTAATGTTATTAATTTTAGCTATTATGAGTTATCTAAATTACTTTATTGTATATATTTGTAATATTATTAATAAACCTTATGAAAAAGGAGTATATTATCATTTTCTACATCAAGCTAAAAGTAAACTTAAATCTATTAATGGCTTAAAAGTTATAGGTATAACTGGAAGTTATGGTAAGACTAGTAGTAAAAATATTCTTGCTGATATTTTAAATTATAAATACAATACTTTACCAACTCCAAGAAACTTAAATACACCTAATGGACTTATGATTACTATTAATAATCACATGGATAAATTTACAGAAATATTTATTGCTGAAATGGGAGCTTATAAAAAAGGTGAAATAAAAGAATTATGTGATTTTGTTCATCCTAAATATGGAATTTTAACAAGAATAGGAACAGCTCATCTAGAAACATTTGGAAGTGAAAAAAATATTGAAGATGGTAAGTTTGAACTAATTGAGTCACTACCAAGTGATGGAATAGGTGTGTTAAATCGTGATGATCCTAAACAAGTACATCACAAACTAAAAAATGATGTGAGACTTCTTTGGATAGGTATAGATAGTGATGATGTAGATGTTAAAGCAGAAAATATAAAATGTAATTATAAAGGCACTACTTTTACGGTAAAATTTAAAGGAGATAAAAAGAAATATAAATTTGAAACTAAACTTCTTGGACGTCATAATGTTTATAATATCCTTGCTGGACTTGCTTTAGGAAAAGAGTTTGGTATTACTCCAAATGAATTAATTACTGCAGTTAAAGGAGTAAAGCCTGTTGAACATAGATTAGAACTTAAGAATTTAGGAAACTTCTACATGATCGATGATGCATATAATTCAAATCCAACTGGCGCTAAAGGAGCAGTAGAAGTATTAGGAATGATGCCAGGTACTAAAGTAGTTGTAACACCAGGTATGATAGAACTTGGTAAAAAAGAAAATGAATATAATAAAGAATTCGGTCGTCAAATTGCTGAATATGCTGATTATGCTGTATTAATTGGAGAACAACATACCAAACCAATTTATAAAGGACTAATAGAAAAAGGCTTTAAAAAAGAAAATATCATTGTCTATAATGATGTTAGAGATGCTTATACCTTTATTAATAATATAACTGGTAAGAAAAAAGAAGTATATGCACTTTTTGAAAACGATTTACCAGATACTTATAGTGAATAATAAAAAAAATAAAATTTTTAAAAAAAAGTAAAAAATCGTGAATTGACGATTTTTTCTTTCTAAATTTAATAAATTCCTAGAAAAATATAGCTCAAATATTAATTTTCAGAAGAATAAACATATCATTTAATGTAAAGTAATGTAAAAAAATATTTGACAATAACATTTTTATTGTGTATAAATGAATACGAGGAGATGATACTGTGAGCAAAAATTTAGTAATTGTCGAAAGTCCTGCGAAAAGTAAAACAATAGAAAAATACTTAGGTAAAGATTTCAAAGTAGTTTCCTCTAAAGGACACATTAGAGATCTTGCAACAACAGGTAAATATGGATTAGGAGTAGATATAGATAATGGTTTTGAACCTAGTTATATAACTATTAAAGGTAAAGGAAACATTGTCAAAGATTTAAAAAAAGATGTAAAAGAAAGTGATACCATCTATCTAGCATCCGATCCTGATCGTGAAGGAGAAGCCATTGCGTGGCATTTAAAAGAAGCTTTAAAAATAAAAGATGAAAACTATAAACGTATTTTATTTCATGAGATTACTAAGGATAAAGTACTAGATGCTATAAAGCATCCAACAGTAATAGATGATAACTTAGTACGTAGTCAAGAAACAAGAAGAATACTAGATCGTATTATTGGATTCCGCCTTTCTAAATTATTACAAAATAAAATAGGAGCAAAGAGTGCTGGACGTGTTCAAAGTGTTGCTTTAAAACTAATAGTAGATCGTGAACGTGAAATAGAAGCTTTTACACCTGAAGAATATTGGAAAATTATTGCCAACTTCAAAGACTTTAGTGCTGAATTATTTAAATATAAAAAAGATGATTTAGAATTACACTCAGAAGATGATACTAAAAAAGTTTTAGATAATATTGGTGAAGATTATAAAATAGAAAGTGTCGAGAAAAAAGAAAAGAACAAAAAAAGTAAATTTCCTTTTATTACCTCAACACTTCAACAAGAAGCTTCTAATAAATTAGGATTTAATGCACGACGTACTATGTCTATTGCTCAAAAATTATATGAAGGTATAGATTTAGATGAAGGACGTGTAGGTTTAATTACTTATATGAGAACTGATTCTACTCGTTTATCAGATGATTTTACTAAACCAGCTTTTGCTTATATTACTAAAAACTATGGTAAAGAATATCTAGGATATATAAAACAAACTAAGAAAAAAGATAATGTTCAAGATGCTCATGAAGCTATAAGACCAACAAGTATAAATCGTGAGCCTATCAAGATGAAAAAGTATTTGACTGATGATGAATTTAAACTTTATAGTTTGATCTATAAACGTACTCTAGCGTCTTTAATGGCAGATGCTAAAGTTAATCAAACAAGTATTATATTAGATAATAATGATTATAAGTTTAAATCAACAGGTAATATTTTAATTTTTGATGGTTATTTAAAAGTATATAAAGATTATGAAAAAAATGAAGATAAAATTCTTCCAGATATAAATAAGGGAGAAGTTAAAAGTACTCGTGATGTAGATGTCTCTCAACATTTTACAAAACCACCTGCAAGATATACTGAAGCAAAACTAATACGTGAAATGGAAGAGTTAGGTATAGGTAGACCATCTACTTATGCTAAGACTATGGATACGATTAAAGAACGTGGTTATGTTGATATGGTAGAAAAGAAATTTAAACCAACTGAGATAGGAATAGAGACAACTGATAAATTACAAGAATATTTCTCTGATTTAATAAATGTCGAATATACAAGAGATATGGAAGAGGATTTAGATGAGATTGCTCATGGTAAAAAGGTATGGAATAAAATCCTAGCGGAGTTTTATAAATTGTTTGAACCACGTGTTAAAAATGCCTTTGAAAAATTAGAAAAGAAAAAACCTATCGAAACAGGAGAAAAATGTCCTGAATGTGGCAGCCCTTTAGTTATTAGAAATGGACGTTATGGTGAATTTACAGCCTGTAGTAATTATCCTGAATGTAAATATATAAAGAAAGAAAAAAAGGAAGAAAAAGTTATAATGGATTGCCCTGAGTGTAATGGTAAGGTAGTTGAAAAAAGAACTCGTCGTGGAAAGATATTTTATGGTTGTAATAATTATCCTAAATGTAAATTTGCTAGTTGGGATAAACCATTAGAAGAAAAATGTCCTGAATGCGGTTCATATTTAGTAGAAAAGGGTAAAAAGATTAAATGTAGTAAATGTGATTATGAAAAAATCTAATTTGTAAAAGATAAAAAAATGTCAAAAAAATATTGACGTTTTTTTTTTTTTTTT
>CANQVR010000076.1 GCA_947627375.1 uncultured Bacilli bacterium
TTCCTTTATTTGTAGAACTTTCTTCTTAAATTTAATAACTACGATTTAGTGGAAGTTATTTTTTAATTCAACCTTTTATTATATTCTTCTATTATTTTTAAAGATTTATCATATAATTTTTTTTCAGAATCAGTTAAATCTAAACTGATTATTTCTTTGAGACCATCTTTATTTATTCTGGCAACATTACCTATAAAAATATCTTTTTCTTCATCATAGCAAGAAAGAGGCATTATGTAATTATCGTCATTTAAAATGGCTTTAGTAATTTTGCATAGACATGTAGAAACTCCATAATAAGTAGCATTCTTTTTGTTAGTTATTTTTTGACTGATATTATGAACTTCTTCTTCGATTTCTGCTTTTTCTTCATTTGTTAAAACTTCTTCTGCACTTTCATCATTTATAGCGACATTACTCCATACTATAAATGAACTATCTCCATGTTCTCCGATGACATATCCTTCAACATTTTGATATTCTCTTTTTTCTAAAATATCTATTAGTCTAGAAGTATCTAAACTTACACCACTTCCAATAATTTTTTTTGGATCATAATTTAAATATTTATAAACTGCATAACACATGATATCATTTGGATTACTAGTGATTAAAAAAATTCCGTTAAAGTTATATTTTTTTATTTGATCAGTAATATTTTTAAAGATTTTTTTAGTACCTTCTAAATCTTCAAGACGTGATTTATTTATACCTTGAGAAATACCTGCGGTAATACAAATTATATCAGCACCTTCAATATCTTTATAATCTCCTATTTTTAACTTTATCTTATTATCACTATAATATAAAGAATGAGATAAATCTAGATAATCTCCTAATAGTTTATCTTTATCAATATCGATTAAAACTATTTCTTTTATATCCATCTTTGTACAAATCAAAGAATAAGCATAAGTTATTCCTACTTTGCCACAACCAATTATAACTACCTTTCCCATTTTTTCACCTCTTTAATTTAGTATTTACCTTATCTTTTTTTTCATACAAAAAAAAAGAAACTTATTTTTTCTTTAAGTTATTAAATTTTTCTGTGATTAATTTTCTTCTTTTTTCTTCTGCACTTTTATCTAATTTATAAAGATTATTTTCTAAAGATAAAATACTTCCTTCTTTAATACCTTTAGGCAAATCTTTGATATTTATTTCTATTTTTTCTTTTGTTTTAATATTTTCTAAAACAGCGATATTATTTTCTATTTTATCTATTGCGTATTTCATATTATTTACCATCCAAATCTGTTTTTATTGTTTCAAAATCTATTTTATTACCATCACTTGTGGCGATGATACTACCATCTTGATCAGTTCTAAAAATTTTGATATCTCTTTGTGTTAATCTTTTTAAAGTTTCATCTTTAGGGTGATCATAACTATTAGGATTTCCTACTGAAATAATAGCGTATTTAGGATTTACTTTATTTAAAAAATTATCCGTTGTACTATATTTTGAACCATGATGACCAACCTTTAATAAATCACTTTGAAGATCTTTTTCTAAAATCTTCTTTTCAGTTGTACTTGTTGCATCTCCCATCATTAAAAAATTATTATTACCATAATTTATTTTTAAAACAATAGAAGTATTATTTAAATCACTTGTATCAGTTCCCGAATATAAAAATTTTATTTTAGCATTTGTAAGAGATATCTCTTCATCATCTTTAGGAACATTAAACTTAATATTTTTTTCATCTAGTGAATCGAGTACTTCTTCAAATGTTTTCGTTGTAGTTATAACATCAGGCATATAATAATTTTTAACATCAAAGTTTTTTATAATATTATCCATACCACCAATATGATCTTCATGTGGATGTGTTCCGATAATATAATCAAAACTTTCTATGTTGAGATCTTTAAAATAATTTACAAGCTTATCTCCATCTTCATTATTACCTGCATCTATTAACATATACTTACCACTATCATTTATTAAAATAGAATCAGCTTGACCTACATCTAAAAAATATATTTTTAAATTATCTCCTTCTATCGATACTGTCTCTTTAGTTTGTTCTTTTTTAGGATGATAATTATTTTCTAAATTTGAACCAAATATTGAAATAATTCCTATTATTATTAAAATTATTAAACTTGAAAGTAAACTTTTTATTTTGCGCTTGCTCATATGATATATTCTTCCTTTCATATTGTATTTTTATAAATGCATATTTTTACCTATCATTATAATATGATTATATCATAAAAATTATTTTTAGTTATATCTTTTAAAGTATCTTTATATTTGATATAATAAAAATTGGGTAAGGTGGTAAATATGTATGATGTAGTAATAATTGGTGCTGGTCCTGCAGGACTTTTCAGTGTTTATGAATTAGTGAAAAAAAATAAGGATTTAAAAATATTATTACTCGATAAAGGAAAATTTGCAAGTAAAAGAGTTTGTCCGATGAATAGTAGTAAAAATGGTGTTTGTCTTAATTGTAAACCTTGTAGTATTTTATCGGGATATGGCGGAGCAGGAACTTTTTCTGATGGTAAACTTAATTTTATTCCGAAACTAGGAAAATCTGATTTATTTAAATATTTAGATAGAAGTGATGCCTTTAAAATAATCGATGATACAGAAGAAATATTTAATAAATTTGGCATGGATTCAGAAGTTTATCCAACAAATATGAAAGAAGCACATAATCTCGAAGAAAAGATTGCTAGAGTCGGTGCAAGTTTACTTATTATTAAACAAAAACATTTAGGTAGTGATAAGTTACCTTCTTATATTCAAAATTTTACTGATTATTTAAAAAAGAAAAATATTTCTTTAAAAGAAAATGTCGATGTTTATGATATAAATAAAAAAGAAGATTATTATAAAATTTCTTATAAAGAAAATTCTAAAACAAATGAAGTTGATGCTAAATATGTAATAGTAGCTCCAGGACGTACTGGCGCAAAATGGGTTCAAGAACTTGCTGATAAATATAATATTCCTTATACTTCTCAAAGTATTGAAATTGGAGTTAGAGTAGAGGTTAGAAAAGAAATTTTAGAACCTATTACTAATGTAATATACGATCCAACTATATTTATAAAAACTACTACTTATAATGATCAAATTAGAACTTTTTGTACTAACCCTCGTGGTTTCGTTGCAAAAGAAAATTATAATGGTTATATTTGTGTGAATGGTCATGCTTTAAAAGATATTAAATCTAGTAATTCTAACTTTGCATTTATTTCACGTGTTAATTTAACTGAACCGGTAACTAATACTCGTGAATATGGAGAAAGCATTGCGAAGATTGCTAATACCTTAGGTGATGGAAAACCAATATTACAAACCCTTAGAGATTTAAAAATGGGAAGACGAAGTAATATGCATAGAATCAAAAAGGGATTTATAGAACCGACACTTAAAGATGTCGTAGCGGGAGATTTAGCTTTAGTTCTTCCTCATCGTATTATAAAAAATATTATCGAAGGACTTGAGACTTTAGATAAAATTATACCTGGTGTTAATAATGGAGAAACTCTTTTATATGGACCAGAGATAAAATTCTTTAGTAATGAAATTGAAACTGATAATAATATGAAACTTAAAAATCATAATATCTACTTTATTGGTGATGGTGCTGGTAAAGCTGGAAATATAGTAACTGCTGCAGCTACTGGATTAATTGCGGCACGTAATATTTTAGAATTGGAGGAGAAAAAATGAAAGAACTACTATTAAAAAAATGTGGAAGTTGTGGAGCAACTGTAAAAGTTATTAAAGATTGTAAATGTGGAGGATGTGGCATTGTTTGTTGTGATAATTCTATGAATGTTATTAAAGCTAATTCAGTCGATGCTGCTTTTGAAAAACATATTCCTAATTACGAAATAAAAAATGGAAAACTTGAAGTTAGAGTAAATCATGTTATGGAAGAAGACCATTATATAGAATGGATTGCCTTAGTAAATGATGAGGTAGAAAAATTTGTTTATTTCAAACCAGGTGATGAGGCTTGTGCAACATTTGATGAAGTTGAAGGTACAGTTTATTCTTATTGTAATAAACATGAACTTTGGAAAAATGAAATAGAAGTTTAAAAGACTGAATTTTATTAGAAGTTCCCATTTTTATGAAAAATAAAAATAATAAGAGAAAATTCCCAAAATTAAAGG
>CANQVR010000077.1 GCA_947627375.1 uncultured Bacilli bacterium
ATTGTTGTATTTCCTCCTAGGGTTGCATCTACATTAAAATCAAAATATCCTCTTGATGCATTTTCATCTGTTTCTTTGATTAGTTTTCCTTCATCATCTTCCATAGGTAGAGCATTTGATATTTCTATTCCATTTGTTGTTTCATTATAGACAAAGTTTATCTTTCCTGTTGTTACTTTATTTTCTTTGGTTCCTTCTTTTGAATAGATAAATGCTGCATATGTTACTCCTATTATTACTAATATTAATGACATTGTTAATACTATACTTATTATCTTTTTACTTTTATTTTCTTCTTTCATTTCTACTCTCCTATCATTTACTTAACGATTTATCGTTAAGTAAATGATAGCATAAAAAAAACTATTTTTCAATATAAGGTGTAAGAAAAAATACAAAATAAAAAGTAATAAATTTTAATACTACATTTATTACTTTATACTAATTATTTTCTTTTATTAATATTATTAAACAATTCATCAGCAAAAAATTCTTTTAACGTTATATTTAATCCTTCACAAATTTTTGAAATTGTTAATACAGTTGGATTATTAGATCTTCCATTAAATATACTATCAACTGTACTTTGTGTTAAACAAGATTTCATAGCTAAACCATTTATTGTAAGATCATACTCATTTAATAATTTATTAAGTCTTTCCTTAATGGCATTATTTAAAATTTCTTTATCATTATAATATTTTTGCTTTTTCATAATTATTCACCTAAAATAATTTTAAAACATAACAACGTAATATCGTTAACGATAGATAGGTAAATGTTACATATTTTTTATAATACTTATAAACAAAAAATGTAGACTTTAAAATCTACATTTCTTTATTCTATTTTTCAGTTATTCTAACTTTTACTTTCTTAGTCTTAGAACTATATGAAAGTCTAAGATCATTACCACTAACCTTAACTGGTACCTCATGTTCTCCTGGACCATAATTCTTAAGATTAATATAAGCTTTTATAACAGAGGCATCTATTGAATTAACAATATCAGCACTACCTTTTACAACTACCGATACTTTACTATCACTTTCCGATAGAGCTTGAACTTTATATTTATCATTTAAATTTTCTGTAGCAACACTTATATCATCAAAAGTCTTAGAAGTAGAATTATCTACTGCTACTTTAATCTTAATTGTATTCTGACTTAAATCAGTAATACCTGTTGGTTTTTTAATAGTAACATTAAATTCTTTATCACTTTCTAATCCTTTAACATCAATTGTTACTGGAATTGAATCTATATCTTTTACAACACTTTCTTCTCCGTAAACAGTAATATTACTAATACTTGGAGTTAACGATTTAATAGCTTTACCAAAAGCTAAGTTTCCTTTTGGTACTACTTTGATTGGTACTTCTTTTGATGGAGATGTGATAGTAATATTAGCATCTACTGCTTTTGGTACTATTTCTACATCTATTACATTTCCATCAGTATCGTACGCTACAAGTGGTACGTCTTTTAGAATCATTTCTCCTTCTTTAGGATTAGCAAATTCATCTACATCTACTAAAGCTTTAACTGTTGCAACTTTCTTAAGTTTATAAGCTGCTCCTTTGATAATTACATCATCACGATCAAGTTCAACATTTTTAATATAAAGTTTACTATCTAAATTATCTTTATGTAATACATCATATGTTAATGCTCTTGTTTCACTTGCTTTTTCATAGATTGTTACCGTTACTGTTGATGGATCTAATCTATAATCTAAAGATTTTAATCTTTGTGAATATTTTAATGTAACTTTATGATTACCTGGTTTTAAACCAGTTAAATCTACTGTTACTCCTTTTGATGGAGATTGTTTTGCTAAGAAGATATGACGTTTTTGTCCTACCAAAGTTATATCAACTGTTTTTGGTAATCCTTCTACTACATATAATTCTTCATTATAAACAGCAGATACTGGCTGTTTATATAATACTTCAGCATATTGATCAATCATAACATTGGATTCTTTATCAATCCATACAAATACCCCAAATGCTAGAATTAAAGAAATAACAATTAAAGTTGATTTCTGATTAAATGTTCTTTCTAAACTTTTACTATTGCTTTTAAAGAAACTAGTTATTCTTAAAATTATTTTAGTGATAGGAGTAATTAACCATTTGTCGAAGAATGATCCAATATAATGAAAAGGTTTACATATTATTCTAATTATTTTCTTCATATATCTCTTCCTCATCTAATTCATCATCAAAATTATTATCTTGTTTTGGTCTTAATTCATCTACTAACATTATTCTTACATCATCAATTGAAAGATTATAGAACATTTCTCCTTTAAGAGCAATAGATAACCTTCCTGTTTCTTCTGAGGCGATAAGAACTAATGCATCAGTTTCTTCACTTATACCAAGTCCAGCACGATGTCTTGTTCCCAAATGACGATTTATTTTTGTGCTGCTACTTGTAGGAAAAACTGCTCCTGCACATGTTATTCTATCTCCTTGAATAATTACTCCTCCATCATGAAGTGGATTTCCTTCATAAAAAATTGAAATTAATAAATCACTAGTTAAATCAGCATAAATCTTTTTGGCTTTATCGATATAGTTACCAAGACTTATATCTCTTTCTATAACTATTAAAGCTCCTATTTTTTGTTTACTCATATAATCTAGGGCTTGAACAACTTCATATACTACATGTTCTCTTTCATCTACTGTTAGGACTTTATGTCTACCTAAAAGTTGGTTTCTACCGAGCTGCTCTAACATATTTCTAATCTCTGGTTGAAATATGATAATAAGTGCAAGTGGTCCCCACATGATTATATATTCAAGTAGAACTCCTACTACTGTAAGTCCACATAAATCACTTACTAGTTTTAAGATTAAAACTAAAGCTACTCCTTTAAATAATAAAGCTAATTTAATATTGTTCTTTATATTTTTTAAAATAACATAGAATATAAACCACACTAAAGATATATCGGCTATTTTTCTTATAATTGATATTATATCAGTTAAGGTTATGCTTATATTCATCTTATCAACTTCCTTTCAAAAGATACTTTCTTAGTATAACGCAAATATTATATTTAGTAAAGATTATATATGTTTTTATTGTATAATTTGCTCTTCACTTGACACATTTTCTTGTGATGGTTGAATAAATTGTGATGTGTCTATGGCACCTGGAAATACAGGGGATGCTTCTGGTTGTGCGGCTACTGGAGTAAATTCTTGCTGTTGAAGATTATCATTAGGTTGTGGTCCAGCTGGTGTTTGTTCTGGAACTGTTGGAATTGGTATTTGACTCTGAGGAAGTGGTGTTTGTTGTTGAGGTATAGCTTCTGTTTGAGGAACTTGGGGTTGTTGAAAAACTTGTTCTTGAGGAGAGTCAAATATTGGTTGTTCAGCAGCTGGAATAGTCTCTTGAGGTGCTGGTTGTGTTTCATTTGGAACAGGAACAGTTTGATTCTTAACTGGTTGTTCAGTTTGTTGTTCCATAGTAGTATTAATTTGTAAATCCGTTTGTAATTGAGGTGTATTAGCATTTTCTTGAACAGCAAAATTTACAGGTGTTGATAAATTTTGTTCAGGAGTTGGATTTGGTGTTTCATTTAAATCAGACATCATATCAGTTGATGGAATTGTTTCATTATTTTGAGAATTATTCATTGGTTCAATCGTTTGTGGATTGGCAACTGGGGTTGGAGTTTGAATTGGTACTTCAGGAGATGCTTGTACTTGTTGTGAACCTGTGTCTAAAACTGTACTATTTTCTTGTATGCTTTTATGTTTGTTTTTATTTCTTTTTTCAGCTAAATATCCAATACAAGCACATAATAAAACTGCTGAAATAGAACAAACAATAATATAAGTAGTTCCATCTAAAATGTCTCTAAAAAAAGTAATAATTAGATCCATAAAAACACCTCTTTATTCTATATATAATAATACCATTTTATTATTTATATTACAAGTTAAAATATTTTTTAAAATATAAAAACTCGAACTATAAACGTTCGAGTTTGATATCTATATGGTGCCATTGGGAAAGGTATCTACAACTTTTTCCAAAAAAGATTATTATAGCACCAACCATTAATATAATTATA
>CANQVR010000078.1 GCA_947627375.1 uncultured Bacilli bacterium
ATAATATCAAATTTTTGGGCAAAAGAAAATGTTCCCTTTAGGGAACGCATAACAAAATTTATTTTGTTATTTTTTTATGGATTTTTTTAAATATTATGTCACTTTTTTTAGAACATATTTTATTGAAATAGAGTACAAAATATTCATAGAATATAAATAGGAGGCGATATGATGTTTTCAAAATTCAATGAAGATGCACAAAAAGTTTTAAATAATTCAAAAAAAGAAATGCAGAAGTTAAAACATCCATATGTAGGAAGTGAACACTTATTATTATCAATTCTTCATAACGAAGAATTTACAATTACTAAAAAGTTAAATAAGTTTGGAATAAATTATAATAATTTTCAAAAAGAAATAATCAAAATAATAGGTAAAGGAACTGAATCTAATAATTGGTTTTTATATACTCCTTTGTTAAAAAGAGTAATAGAATCAGCCATTTTAGATAGTAAAGAAAATGAAAAAGAAGAAGTAACAGTCGAAAATTTATTTCTCGCTCTTTTAGAAGAAGGAGAAGGAGTTGCGATAAGATTATTAATAGGAATGAACATAGATATAGATAAACTTTATGATGAATTTATCGATAAATTATGTCCTAAACAAGGAAATAATAAAGCTAAACTTTTAATTGAAGAATACGCGGTAGATTTTAATAAAAGAGCAAAATTAAATGATATTGATCCTGTCGTTGGTTGTGATGATGAAATTCAAAGGTTAATAGAAATACTTTCTAGAAGGACTAAAAACAATCCTTTATTAATTGGCGAAGCTGGAGTTGGAAAAACAGCAATAGTAGAAGAACTTGCTAGAAGAATCGAAGAAGGAAACGTTCCTCATTCATTAAAAAATAAAAGAATATTTTCTATTGCTATGTCATCTCTTATCGCAGGAACTAAATATAGAGGAGAATTTGAAGAAAGAATAAATAAAGTTATTGAAGAAATAGAAGAAAATAAAAATATTATCATATTTATAGATGAAATTCATACTATGGTTGGTGCTGGAGGAGCAGAAGGAGCAATCGATGCCTCAAACATTTTAAAACCTGCTCTTGCTCGAGGAAAGATTAAAATAATAGGAGCAACGACAATAAACGAATATAAAACTTTTATTGAAAAAGATAAAGCCTTAGATAGAAGATTTCAAAAATTAGAAATAAATGAACCAAATGCCAAAAAAGTAAAAGAAATACTTTTAAAATTAAAACCTCTTTATGAAAGTTTTCATGGTACTATAATAGATGAAGAGATAATAGATTTAATAATAGAATTAAGTAATAAATATATATATAATCGAAAACAACCAGATAAAGCTATTGATATTTTAGATGAAGTATGTGCTAAAGCATCATTGATGCTAAACAATACTGAAGAAAAACAATTAAATACAACTAAAGAATTATCAAAAATTAAAGATTTAAAAAATAAAGCGGTATTAAATCAAGATTATGAAAAAGCATCATTATATAAAGAGGAAGAGCAAAAATTAGAAAATAAAATTAATAAATTACAAATTAAAATTTCTAAAGATAAACAACCAAAAAAAATAACTAGAAATCTTGTTAAAGAAGTAGTATCTATCAAAAGTAAAATTCCAATTTATGACAGCGCAGATATGGGTAAAGTTATCAAAAGAATAAAAAAAGATTTATTAATGAAAATATCTGGTCAAGATGAAATTGTAAATAATTTATGTAATTTTACTATGAAATTAAAATGTAATTTATTAAAACATAAACCATATTCTTTCCTTTTAGTAGGGCCAACAGGAGTTGGAAAAACATATTTAGTAAAAGAATATACTAAAAGTTTATATAATAAAGAATCATTTATAAGATTAGATATGAGCGAATATAAAGAAGCTCATAGTGTAAGTAAAATAATTGGATCACCACCAGGTTATATAGGATATGATGATCATAATAATGTTTTAGAGTTAGTTAAAAACAATCCACATTCTATAATTTTGTTAGATGAAATAGAAAAAGCTCACCCAAATGTTGTAAAATTATTTTTACAAATCTTAGATGAAGGTCAAATAAAAAATTCTAAAGGAGAAATAGTAAATTTCAATAATACATTAATTTTTATGACTTCCAATTTAGGATGTCAAACAACTCAAGTTGGTTTTAATAATAAAACTAAAAAAATAAATAAGGAAATGAAAGATTTCTTTAGTATCGAGTTTTTAAATCGAATTGATAAAATATATTATTTCAACAATTTATGTGAAAAAGATCTTAAAAAAATCATAAATTATCAACTAGATATGTTGAAAACACAATTTAAAGATAAAATATCATTTAGTTATTCACAAAATATTGTGGAAGAAATAATAAATAAATGTAATTTTGAGGATTTTGGTGCAAGAAAAATAGAAAAAATAATAAATGAAGAAGTAATTTCGAAAATAACTTCAAATTTACTTGAAGGAAATAACCAAATAGAAATTAAAGGTTTAGAAATATCTTAATCTATTTGGCAAAACAATTCTCTCATGATATAATAAGGACTAGATGAGTGGGTGATTTTATGAATTTATATAACACTTTAACAAAAAAAGTAGAGAAGTTTACTTCAATTGAAAAAAATAAAGTTAAAATATACACTTGTGGACCAACTGTATATAATTATGTTCACATTGGTAATCTCCGTACTTACATTTTTGAAGATATTTTACAAAAAGGTTTTGAATATTTAGGGTATGATGTAAAAAGAGTTATGAATATTACTGATGTAGGTCATCTTACAAGTGATGCTGATTATGGTGAAGATAAAATGACAAAAGGTGCAAAAAGAGAAGGTAAAACAGTTTATGAAATTGCTGATTTTTACACTAAAGCATTTTTTAAAGATATGGAAAAACTAAATATTAAAAAACCAAAAATCATCGAAAAAGCAAGCGATCATATCGATATGTATATTAAAATGATAGAAAAGATGTTAAAAGAAGGATACGCTTATGAATCAAATGGAAATGTTTATTTTGATGTCACAAAAGCTAAAGATTATTATAAATTATCAGGAAGAAATCCCAAAGATTTAATGGTTGCTGTAAGAGAAGATGTCGAAGCTGATCAAAACAAAAAAAATTTTGGTGACTTTGGTCTTTGGTTTACTTTATCTAAGTTTCAAAATCAAGCTATGAAATGGGATTCTCCTTGGGGAGTAGGATATCCTGGTTGGCATATTGAATGTTCAGGACTTGCATGTTTATATTTAGGAGATAGAATTGATATTCACTGTGGTGGAGTAGATAATATTTTTCCACATCATACAAATGAAATTGCCCAAAGTGAAGCCTATCTCGGTCATAAATGGTGCAACTATTGGTGTCATGGTGAATTTTTAAATGATAAATCTGGAAAAATGAGTAAATCAAAAGGTGGAATTTTAACTATTAATAGACTTATTGAAGAAGGATATAATCCTTTATCATATCGTTACTTTTGTCTAGGAAGTCACTATCGAAAACCTTTAGTATTTACTTATGAATCTCTTGATATAGCTCAAAATGCTTATCAAAAATTACTTCAAAAAACAAAAAAATTAAAAAAAGAAGGAAATTTTGATCAAGAAATTTTTAATACTTATCAAACAAAATTTAAAGAAGCAATAGAGGATGATTTAAATACTTCTATGATGCTAACAATTTTATATGAAGTATTAAATAATAAAGATATAAATGATACAACTAAAAGAGAAATAATTAAATCATTTGATACAGTTTTATCTTTAAATTTATTAGAGGAAACTAAAATAGATGATGAAAAGAAAATATATATTGAAGAACAAATAAAAAAGAGAAACGAAGCTAAAAAAAATAGAGATTATCAAACAGCGGATAAAATTCGCGATGAGTTATTAAAAGAAAACATTCGCTTATTAGATACAAGAGAAGGTACTAAATTTGAAATAATTTAGTTTCTTCTTTTTTTCTTTTGGTGTATAATTATCTCGGAAGTGACTAACTATTAAAAGTCAATAGTAAATTGAAATATTTTAATAGTTTGTTATAAATTGGAAAGAAACCCACGCCA
>CANQVR010000079.1 GCA_947627375.1 uncultured Bacilli bacterium
CTACTAAAAAAAAAAAAAAAACGTCAATATTTTTTTGACATTTTTCTTATCTTTTTACTCTCTTGAAAAATCTACTATTCTTTTCCAAGTTGAAGCATTAACTACACCAGTATCTTCTAAATTAAAACGTCTTTGAAGTGACTTAACCGAACTTCTTGTTAAATCATCAAACATTCCATTTACCCTAACACCAGGAATTGATTTAGTTTTAAGACATATCATATACAAAAACATTTGCAAGCGTCTAACATCATTTCCCATCATTCCAAAAAGTAAATTTCTACCTGGGAAAAATAAATTTTCATATTGAACATAATCATTAGGAAGACGATTTATAATATCTTGATAAGCATCCTTTATCTTTATCCAAGTATTATTATCAACAACTCCAGTTTCTGGGAGTTTATTATATCTTTGAAAAGCAATAACCATAGTTTTTAAATTATTATCAAAGACACCTTCACTTACTTTTAAAAAAGGAATATTAGGATTAAAAAATGATATAGCTTGAAGATAATATGTTAAAGGGGCGAGAAAAATTCCCGTATCTCCATATTTTAATTCTTTAGGAAATTCTTTAGTAGCTTCATCTATACTAATTCCTTCAGAATATAAATCACTTATCTTTTTAACACTATTATAAATATATTTTATTTTATACCATGTAGCAAGATCTACTATACCTGTTACAGGAAGGTTAAATACTTCTTGAAATACTTTAACACTTTCTACAGCATCAGGTGTAAAATAATATGTTTCGTCTTCAATTATAGGTATTGCAGGATAATTTTGAGAAATTCTATTTAATTCTCTTTTTATTTCTAAAACCATATCCCCTGCTATACCTAATTCAACAGGATATCCTGGATATGACTGTGTTCTATCTTCTAATTCTGCATTATAAAAAAAGTTTAAATCATCCCCATAGTAATACTTTAATATTTCTTGAGGACTTTTTCCTTCACGCGCTAAATCAACACTACCCCATTGTGAAAGTCCTTCACACATTGTCTTCTTTCCATCACAATAAGTTGCAAAAAGTGGTTGGACTTGATCTCCTTTAGTAAAATAAGTATTAAAAAGTTCATCTACAAGTTGTGATATAACTTCATATATTTCACGATCAGGTATAAAAGTTTGATCTACTTCAGGTGATGAAGTTATATCAAAATTATATCCACGAGAACGATACCATTCATTATATATCCTATTTAAAGTAAAGTTTATCTGCGCTAGAATATTAGCTTTTAAAGCATCTACAGGCCAATTTGGATAAAGTTCACTAGAGGCTACATTCTTAATATAATCACGAAAAGAAACAGTAACATTATCCGCAGCTTCATCTGCTTTTCCTAAATGAACAGTAACACTTTCAGGTATAGTAGGATAATCAATTCTAGCCATTATTTTCTCCTCCTGTAGGAAGTACATTAACATTTTGAATAGCTTTGACATCTCCAAAAGAAGAAATAGTAAAATTCTTAATAAAATTATGTTCTTTATCAATAACACTTAAATCATAATTAGTATATTTAGGCATAACTTTTTCTTCAAAACTATAATCACTTTCTGGAGAAGGAAGAACTATATTATCTATCATTCCACTACCATCAGTTTCTCCTTTAAAAAATAAAACTTTTTTATCTTCTATATCTTTAGTAATTAAAACTTCAACTCCACTGACAGGTATAGCATTACCTCCCATATTAACTTGAACTTTTAAATATCCCATTTTAGGATTATTTTTTATAAAATTTTGATAATTATTATCCTTTTTAAATTCATCAAATGTAATAAAATTCATATATTATACCTCCTTTATTTTTAAGATTTGTCCAACACTTAATTCATCACTTTTTAAGTTATTAATCTCTTTAAGTTTATTTACTGAGATATTATAACGTCCCGCAATTGAATATAGATTATCATCTTTTTTAACTATATAAGTATTATAATTAGAAGGATCATCATTACCATAACATTCTAAAAATACACCATTATCATTATTAGGATATTTTCCTATTATTAGAAGTTGTCCAATACTTAGTTCATTGTTTTTTAAGTTATTAATTTTTTTAATATCATCTACACTGATATTAAAACGTTTTGCGATAGTATATAAATTATCGCCTTTTTTAACAATATACTCTTGATAGTTATTTTCTGGAATTTTAGTTTCGTCTATTAATATGGTAGGTATTTTTAGTTGTTGACCAATGCTTAAGTTATTAGTATTAAGATTGTTAAGGTCTTTAATAGATTCTACATCTACGTTATATTTTTCGGCAATGGTATATAGATTATCTCCTTTTTTTACTATATAAGTTATCGATGTAGGATTAGATCCAACTGCAGGTATGGTAAGTATATCGCCGACAGTTAAGATGTTAGAATTTAAGTTATTAGCGTCTATTATATCGTTAACAGATACTCCAAAGTTTCGTGCAATAGAGTAAAGTGTATCACCAGGTTGGACTGTATAAGTTGTTTGTTTGACATTAGGAATATTGATGGTTGAACCAAGTTCAACTATATCACTAGTCATATTATTTTCTTCCATAATATCATTAACATTAACACCAAATTGTTTACTAATACCATATAAAGTATCTCCTGCTTTAACAACATAGTCATTATCCATAAATCCACCTCTATAAAGTATATGTAAAGGCAAAATAAAAATGAATTGTTGCCAATTCACTTTTATTATTTATATTTGAGTAAAATAATTTTCTAAATATTTAAAAAACATTTTTAAATATTAATAACAAGCGTTACTACCTCCTGAGGGATGAAGAACCCAACTTAATTTAATAGTTTCTTCAAATTGAGAATTCTTATTTCCATACATATCTTCAAATATTCCTTCAGGTATACGTATTTTCCCTTCATGTGAACATTGAAAATCAGTAATATTATCAGAATAAGAAGCTTTAATATTAAATATATCGTATCCTAATTCTTTTGAATGAGACTCTAGTTCTATAGATTTAAATGTATTCCATTGACTATTATAATTTACATAATACCCAATAAAAGAAAGATTATTTAAAGTAGTTTTCATATCAGATTCATCAGTACATTTAACTGAAAAATTAATATAATCATTGTATTCATCTGGGTTTAAATCAGTCGATGTCAAACTACACACTGGTGGTGTTGTATCATTTGATTTTATTGTTATTCCTGTTGTGATTGGGGTTGATATATTTTTATTATTTGATGCATCTGTTACTGCCCCTGCATTTACATTCATTGTAAGTAATCCTGATGATTTAAAATCTTTTAATGTAAATGTATATCTTTTTCCATCTGTTATGGAGGTACTTGGACTCGCTAAAGTTTTTGTTACATTACTTGTGGCATCTTCTCCTCCTATTGTTACTGTTACATCTTCATTAGTTAATTCCTTTGATAAACTTCCACTTGTGTCTGTACAATCTATTGATATTGTTGCTGTATCTGTTGGGGCTATCTCTTTTGGTGGATTCTCTGGTGTTGTATCACTTATCTTACATACTGGTCTTGTTGTATCGTTAGCTTTAGCATAATACTTAGTGTCTTCACTTACACTAATTGATGTTCCCGGGGTCTCTCCTGTTTTTTGTGCTTGATCAGTTGTGAAGTATCCTGGTTTATCATATCCTGTTAATGGTGTTATCTCTGGTAGAGTGACACTACATGAATCTGATGATCCTTCTATATCACAATAGTCACTTTGTTTATTATCAGCTATACTTGCTACTCCACTTCCTTTTTCATATGTTACTACTACTCTCTTCTTTATATTTATATTTGTATCTAATGTTAATTCATCGTTTGTATTTCCATACTTATCTTTTACTACTCCTTCATCTATTTTTATTGATACTTTTCCATTATTATCAAATCCATTTAAAGTTAGAGTATGTTGTATTCCATTATCTCCTGTTACTTCTGTTGCAGACACTCCTTCTGTTAACTCTTTCTTTGTAGGTTGTACCTCACTTCCATCTACTAATACATGGACATTATCCTTTGTCATGGTACT
>CANQVR010000080.1 GCA_947627375.1 uncultured Bacilli bacterium
AGATATATAATATTTTGCCATAATATTCGCCTCCATCGATATGCCTAGTATATCATATTAAGCGAAAAAAAACTATTTACAAATAATATTTATAATTTTTTCTTTAATATATATTACTTTCAAAATATTGCCATTAATAAGATTTGGATACTGTTCTTTTATTTTATGAATCAATTCCTTTTCTTCTATTTCTTGATTAACTAAAATAGTCTTTTTCATCTTACCATTTATTTGAATTGGTAAATTTATTTCATCCTTTACTAAATAATTTTTATCATAATCTACCCATTTTTCATCAATAATATTTTTCTTAAAGATAATTTCATACATTTCACTAGTAATGTGTGGCGCTAAAGGATTTAAAAGAATTAAGAATATCCTAAGTTCTTCTTTAGTAATAAATTTATCTTCTCTAATTTTTTTGATAAATGACATCAAAGATGAAATACAAGTATTAAGTTTCAAATTTTCAATATCTTCAGTAACTTTTTTAATTAATTTATTTATTTCATAAATATGTTCTTTAGATATTTCTTCCCCTTTTATAATATTTTGAAGTTGCCAAACTCGTTCAATAAAATTTGTTATTCCCTTTATACCATCATATGTCCAAGGAGTATTATCTTCATAAGCCGCCAAAAAATGAACGTGAAGTCTTGCTACATCAGTACCATACTTATCAATTACTTCCATTGGCGATACGCCATTTTTAGAACTTTTACTCATTTTTTTACCAGTATCATCTAGAATTAGACCACTTCCCATTTTTCTTATAAAAGGATCTTTTGTAGGCACGGCCCCAATTTCATAAAGAAAATTTTGCCAAAAGAACGCATATAAAACGTGTCTTGTAATATGTTCAGTTCCACCAGTATAGCAATCAACACTTCCCCAATATTTTAATTTTTCATAATCAGCCAAAGCTTCAATATTATGAGGGTCACAATATCTTAACCAATACCAAGAAGATCCAGCCCAATTAGGCATTGTATCCGTTTCTCTTTTAGCTGTTCCACCACATTTTGGACAAGTAGTATTTACCCATTCTTTTAATTTAGCAAGTGGTGAATCTCCATTTCCACTAGGCAAATAATCATTGGTTTTAGGTAAAATTACTGGAAGTTCTTCTTCAGGAACACCAACTATTCCGCACTTATCGCAAAAAACGACTGGAAAAGGCTCACCCCAATATCTTTGTCTATTAAAAGACCAATCTTGCATTTTATAATTTATTTTCTTTTCAGCTACACCCATTGATAATAATCTTTCAGTTATTTTTTGTTTAGCTTCTTTAACAGGCATATAAGTAAATTCATCAGAATTCATAAGTTTACTATTTGTTTTTAAATATTCATTTTTTTCTAAAGCTTGATTTGAAATATCACCTTCAATAACTTGAATAATTGGAATATTAAATTTCTTAGCAAAGTCGTAGTCTCTTTGATCATGAGCCGGAACAGCCATAACAACTCCTGTTCCATAATTTGCAAGAACAAAATCCGCCAAATAAATTGGAACTTTCTTTTTATTAATGGGATTTATAGCATATAGTCCTTTCACAAGACACCCAGTTTTTTCTTTTTGGTCAGCCATTCTATCTAATTCACTTCTATAAGAAGTTTTTTTCTTATATTCATTTATTTCATCAATATTTAAAATGTATTTTTGATGTTCATTAATAAATTTATGTTCTGGAGCCATTACTAAAAAGGTAATTCCATAAATTGTTTCAATACAAGTTGTAAATATATCAATACTAGATATTTTAGTATCATCTTCTAAAACAATATCTAATGTTACTTGTACCCCTTCACTTTTACCAATCCAATTTCTTTGCAATTCTTTTAAGTTTTCACTCATCTTAATTCGTTCTATATTATCAAGAAGTTTTTCTGAATATTCTTTCATTTTTAAAAACCAAACCCAACGTTCCTCTTGAATAACTTGTCCATTACATCGGTCACATATACCACCTTGACTATCTTCATTAGAAAGAACAGTTTTACAATTAGGACAATAATTTACAATTCCTTTTTCTTTATAAGCTTTTCCCTCTTTTAAAAATTGAAGAAATATCCATTGGGTCCATTTATAATATTCTGGGTCACTTGTTGCAAAAGTTCTATCCCAGTCAAATGAAAGTCCTAATCTTTTAGATTGCTCTAATACCCTTTGCATTCCATCATTAACAAAATCAATAGGATTAATACCAGTTTTAATAGCAGCATTTTCAGCAGGTAGTCCAAAAGAATCTCCACCTATTGGAAAAAGTACATTGTATCCTTGTAATCTTTTCATTCTAGCCAAAGCATCAGCCGGAACAGTTCCTTTAAGATGTCCCATATGAAGATTACCACTTATATTATAAAATTCATATAATACATAATATTTAGGTTTAGTTGTATGAAAATCAATAGCTTTAAAACTTTTCTCATTAAACCATTTATCTTGCCATTTTTTCTCTACTTCTTTAAAATTGTACATTCTTTTATTCCTTCTTTCTTAACAAAAAATAAAGTCAATACTTTATATGTAGTATTGACTCTATTTAATAACACTTAAATTTTTTTATCTTGCACTTAAAATAGACCCATTACTACATAATCGGTTTAATAATAAGCATAAGTATAAGTTATTATTGCGAATATTTTTCATAGTCTATTTCTCCTTTACAAGCACATTTTATAACAAGAACATCTTTTTTGTCAAGAAACATAAATTAGATTTTTTATTCAATGTTACTTCTAACAACTAAATTATTAATATCAAAATTCTTAAATTGACTAAAAAAATAACCACACAAATCCTTTGCACAAGTAAATTTTTTATCATAATCTTTTTCATCAAAACATTTAATAACTTTTGTAATAAATTCCTGATCAGGTAATTTTTTAACATTATATTTTTTCCTATAAGTATCATTTTTAAATATAATTTCAATTTTATTTAAAGGAATAGAAGGTATTTGTTTATTATAGAAATAAGAATCTAATACTCTTTGTAAAAATACGTAATAACTAAAATCTATATCTTCATTATTATTATATTTTGCTTCTAATTCATCAAATCCATCCCAAACAGAATAACAATTCATTTTAAATTTAAATTCATCTATATTTGCAAGATTATTCAACATAGAATTATTTTTAGCAATATTAATTAATTCATTTATAGTCCCATCTTTAGCATATAGTATTTTAGCATTAAGAAAAATCATAGTTGTCGACATATGATAATTTTGAAGTTCTTTTTCCATATAAGATAAAATTTTTTTCTTAGGATTTATAAAATATTCAATTAAAAATCCATCTATATTTTTATTACCTCTTTCTCGCCATTTCGTATCATCAGTAGTAACAATGTAAATATCTATATCACTATTTTTATTATTATTACCTGTTGCATAACTTCCTGTTAAAATAGCCCCTAAAAAATAATCTTCATTCTTATATTTATTTAAAAATTTTTCTATAGCTAATTCCCATTTATTCATAATCTCACCTAAATTCTTTTCACTTTATTACTTTTAAACCACCTAAATATGGTCTTAATACTTCTGGAACAGTTACACTTCCATCAGAATTTTGATATTGTTCTACAATTGCCGGAAGTAATCTACTTGTTGCAAGTCCACTACCATTTAAAGTACAAGCATAGTGTAAATTTCCTTCTTCATCACGATACTTTGTGTTGTTTCTCCTTGCTTGATAATCTCTACTATTAGATACACTACTTACTTCTTTATAAATTCCTATACTCGGAATCCATACTTCTATATCATAAGTTCTACACATTCCTCCTGAACAATCCCCAGCAGCAAG
>CANQVR010000081.1 GCA_947627375.1 uncultured Bacilli bacterium
AATTAAAAATTTGACAAAAAATAACCATTTTACAATGGTTTGCGTAATTTATATATTTTAAAAGTGTTAAATTCCCGAGTTACCTTATTCTGATACATCTTTATCACCAATCCCTTTACATTATTATTATCTCTTAAAATAAGAACTTTGTCAATTTTTAATATAAATATTTTTCATACTTATTTTAATACTCCTTGTATTATCATACATCTTATTCATAATCCTAATAATTTCAAGTTCTAACATTCAACTCATTCCTTCCTATTTTTCTTATTATATAACAATAAAAAATATAAATCTTCAAATTCGACAAAATAAGATAATTTTTTAATTAGATAAAGCTTTTTATTTTTTTGAAATTTATTCTAATTTTATAGAAAAAAATAAAAATATATAGTATAATATTGAAAGGTGATAAAATGAAATATCCCGCAGGTAGTAAGAATAGTTATCACAAAAAAGAAATTAACTATTCCAATAGAGGAATGTCTCTAGAAGACGATATAAATATAAGTAATAAATATTATAGAGAAATAGATAAAGCTTATATATATAAAAAACCTACTCCTATAAAAATCACTAAAGTAGATTATCCTTCTCGAAACAAAGCTATAATTAAGGAAGCTTTCTTTGAAGAACCATCTACTACTGATTATAATGGATTATATAAAGGTTATTATATAGACTTTGAAGCTAAACAAACAAATAAAAAAACATCTTTTCCTCTAGATAATATCCATAAACATCAAATCAAACATATTAGACATATATTAGAACATGATGGAATAGTCTTCTTAATAGTTAGATTCGTATTACTAAATGAAACTTATTTATTAATGGGAAAAGATTTTATAACTTATATAGATCAAAACAAAAGAAAATCAATTCCTTATTCATATTTTAAAGAAAAAGGATTTTTAATAAAAGATGAATATCAACCTAGATTAAACTATTTAAAAATAATTGATGAAATTTTGGAGGTAGATAAAAAATGAAAAAAATATCAAATGTAGAATGGTTATGTATTGCTTTAATAACTATTATATTAGTTTTTTGTTTTATAGGATGTGGACTAGTATTTACAATTATTACAGCAATAGGTATTGGACTAATTATTTTTCTAGCACAATTACTAAAAAAAGTAACTAAGACTAAGAAACAAAAGAAAATAGTGTCCATTATTACAATTATACTTTTAACACTAGGTATATTATGTTTAATAATGTTAATAGTATTTTTAATCTATATAATAATTACCGCTCCAAGATGGGATACTAAAAAATTAAATACTAAAGAAATGACGATTCTCTATGATAAAAACGAAAAAGAAATTACAAGACTAGGATCTGAAAAACGCGAAAAAATAACTTATGATCAATTACCTGAAGTCTTAATCGATGCCATAGTGGCAACTGAGGATGCTAGATTCTTCCAACATAACGGAGTAGATGCTCCAAGATTTATTAAAGCATCTATTGGTCAACTTACTGGAAACTCCAGTGCTGGTGGAGCCTCAACTTTATCAATGCAAGTTATAAAAAATAGTTTTACATCTACTGAATCTACTGGTATCAAAGGTATCATAAGAAAATTTACTGATATTTATATGGCAGTCTTTAAACTAGAAAAGAATTATACCAAAGAACAAATAATAGAATTTTATGTTAATAACCACTTCTTAGGTGGAAACGTATATGGAGTTAAAGAAGCTGCTCTTGCCTACTTTGGAAAAGATGTTAGTGATTTGAACTTAAGTGAAGCTGCTACTATCGCCGGAATGTTCCAATCTCCTAACTACTATAGACCTAATGCTAATCCTAAAAATGCTACGGCAAGACGTAATACAGTTTTAAAATTAATGGAAAGACATGGTTATATTACTAAAGAAGAAAGAAAACTAGCATCAGAGATTCCTATTGAATCCTTAACAGTAGAAGAATCCAAAGCTGAACCTACTCATAATTATCAAGCGTATATCGATACAGTTGTTGAAGAACTTGAAGATAAATATGGAGTTAATGCTTATGTTACGCCACTTAAAGTTTATACAAACATGGATCCAGCTAAACAAGATGCTGTTAATGATATTATGAATGGTGTAACATTCAAATGGGAAAATGATGTTGTTCAATCAGGTGTTTCAGTACTTGATTCTAATACAGGAAAAATCCTTGCAATAGGAGCTGGACGTCATAGACAAGGTGTTAATACTTATAACTACGCAACACAAATGAATAGACAACCGGGATCAACTGCAAAACCATTATTTGATTATGGACCTGGTTTCGAATATAAAAACTGGTCGACGTACGGATATAGTACCGATACAAATAGCTATAAACCATTTGTAGATGAACCTTATTCATATTCAGATGGAACAGTAGTCCATAACTGGGATAACAAATATATGGGAACTATGACATTGAGACGTGCACTTGCTTTATCTCGTAATATTCCCGCAATAAAAGCATTCCAATTAAATGATAATAAAAAGATTATAGAATTTGTAGAAGGACTTGGTATAAAACCTGAAATTGCAAGTAATGGAAAAATTCATGAGGCACATGCCCTTGGAGCATTCAATGGTGTTAATCCAGTCCAAATGAGTGCTGCTTACGCCGCATTCTCAAACGGTGGATATTATAATGAAGCCTACTCAGTTAACAAGATAGTCTATCGTGATACTGGAGAAACAGTAAAACATAAAGGCAAGAAAAAACAAGCTATGAGTGATTCTACAGCCTTTATGATGTCAGATGTTCTACAAGATGTTACATTCTCAGGAGGAGATGGAAAATCAATTCCAAATGTTGCAGCCAAAACTGGTACAACAAATCTAGATGAAGCCACAATTAAAGCTCGTGGCCTAGCTGCAGATGCAATTGGTGATTCATGGGTAAGTGGATATACAACTAAAACAGTTATTACAATGTGGTACGGATATGAAGAAATATCTAAAGAACATTATTCGAGAAACGTACCTGCAACAGTGCAAAGAGATAAACTATTTAGAGCATTAGCAGAAAATGTATTTGAAAAAGATAAAACACCATTCACACAACCTGATAGTGTTGAGAAAATAAAAATGGGTGGAAGTTACGAATACTTCAAAAAAGGATATGAACCTAAAAACTCATCAAGTGAAAATGAGGAAAAAATACCTACACCAACAGGATTAAATGTTACTGTTAATGGTAATAAAGTAACAATAAAATGGAATCCTGTTGAACCAAAAGAAAGAAAATCTGAATATGGAGCTTTTGGATATAATGTTTATTTTGGAAATAACTTAATTGCATTTACTGAAGGAACAACATATACTTATACAAATAATAATCCATATGGTACATATAAAGTAGTCGCAACATTCAAAAGCTACAATGGTTTAGAAAGTGCCCCGGCAACATTTACATTAAAAGAGGAGGAAGAAAAAGATAACGTAAGTTTTACATGTTGGAAAGAAATTACAATTGGTTCATCGCTTTCCAATGTATGTACAATATATAATAACGATAGTAATATAACATCACAGGTAACTGGTCTATCGTACTCGATAGATGGAACATCTGCAAGTGTCGTGCCAGCACTGACACCTGGAGTACACTCTTTAACTGGTAAATTTACATACAAATCAAATGATTACTCAATAACATCGCAAAATATAACGATAAAAGAATCCTCGTAATAACAATAAAACAATAAAAAAGATATTGAAATCGAATTCAGAGTATGTAAATAAATTTGTGTAAAGATAAATCCTTTCTATGGTAATATAGAAATATATAACCAAGAAAGGATTTT
>CANQVR010000082.1 GCA_947627375.1 uncultured Bacilli bacterium
TCTTTTTGGCGTGGGATTCTTTCCATTTTATAACAAACTATAAAAAAGTACTTGACTTATTATAGTTAGCCTCCTATCTTGTATACTCTAAATATAGTTTTTTTAAAGCTTTTTTATTTATAACTTTTTTTATTCCCAGTCTACTAATATCCATATAAACTTGTGTTAATAATTTATCCATCTTTGGATTAATCTTAGCGTAATCTTTAGTCTTTAACCAATATGTAAGTTGATATTCTTTTGTCCACTTTTTACCTCTATAAATCATCCCTGCTGCTACTGAATCACATACCATTTCAACAAAATATTTATAAGGCATAACAGGAGAAGTTATTCGTGTTTCATAATCATACCAATATTCATAATGATGTTTATTACGACCTTTATGATGAAGCCAAGCTTCACTATAACCATTTACATCTTTACAATTTTTAATTGGACTTCTATTACCTGAATAATATTTAACTCCTTCAAAAAATTCAACTGGTGCATACTTTGATAAATCATGAACTAAACCACGCCATATAATACCAGCTCTACAACATAAAATTAAAACTTTCAAACGATGACGATTAACTACATGCAAGTGAAGAAAAAAATTCTTCCATTTAAATTTATATTCTTCTTTTTTTCTCATACTCTCAACTCCAATTTTATTATACCAAACAAAAAGAAGAAAATCATCACTTTCCTTCTTTATAAGTTATATTATAATTAGCTGGTCCATCGATTACTTTACCATCAACATCAAATCTAGAACCATGACACGGACAATCCCAAGTTTCTTCTTTTTCATTAAACACAACATTACAGCCCATATGTGGACATTTCATATATACTTTATGTTCTTTGCTATCGCTATCAACATAAACTCCAATTTTTTTACCACCCACTTCTTCTATTCTCACTTTCTCATACCAACTTTTATCTAAATTTATTTTCGATTCAAGATAACTTTTCCCATTACTATAAAATACTAATGGCAAAGTCACTACTTTAACTCCTCTTAAAGGATCAAAAAGATCTCTATATTTATTATCATGACCAAGTATCAAATCTTTTATGACAACTCCCGCAATACTGCCATTAGTCATACCCCAAGTATTATAACCTGTTGCCAAAAACAAATTATCTTTTATCTCTCCAATATAAGGAATATAATCTCCCGTCATAACATCGATATTAGACCACATATATTTATAATCATATGGAAACTTTTCTAATTGTTCAAAATGTTTTTTATCATTAACTTCCATAGCTATATTACGAGATCCATATAAAAATATTTTATATCTATCTCTTCCATTTTTATAAAATCTAACAGACTTAACAGGTTTATCTAAACTTATAGAATTAAATTTTATTTTATCTTTTTCTAAAAAAGCCCCAACATAAGATTTTTCTAAATGAACTTTAAAAGGCATTAAAAATGGTGTTAGAAAATATGGATAATGAAGTGCGAGAACTACCTTTTTAGCTTGAATAAAAAAATCTCCTACTTTACAAAGATAATAATTTTCAAAATCATTTATAGAATAAACTCTACTATTTTCGTATATTTCGACATTATTTTGAAGAAGTTTTTTCTTAAGTTCTTCTAAATATTTCAATGGATGAAAAGAGTAATTCCCAACTGCTTCTATTCCATAACTACAAATATTACCATCAGGAAGTTTTTGAACATTTTTTATTTTTTCACCAAAACTTTCAAGAATTTCTTTTTCTTCCTTTATAGTATCTATTTTTTGTTCATCTTCTGTGAATAAATAAGAATTACTTTCTTCTAAATTACATTTTATTTTTTCTTTTTCGACAATTTCTTTTACAACATCAATTGCTTCTTTTTCTGCTTCATAATAAAGTTTAGCATTACTAAGATTAGAAGCTTTTTTTATTTTAGAATAAATTCCATCTTGTAAAAAAGTAAGTTTCCCTGTCGTTTTAGAAGTAATACCACTCCCTATATGATTAGCTTCTACTAAAGCCACTTTAAGTTTACTATTCATCAAATGATAACAACAACTTATTCCTGTAATACCTCCACCGATTACTAAAACATCTACTTTTTTATTCATATCTAATTTTTTAGTTTCTGAAGGTTTTATACCTTCATTCCAAATACTATAATTTTTCAAAAAAATCACCATTTATAGTATTGGTGATTTTTATTTTTTTATTCTTTACTTGTTTTTAAATATTTATTAATTTCTCCTTTAACACTATTAACTGATTCATCATCCGGTATCATGACATAAAGTTTTCTTTGGCCCATACTATATGTAGGTTGATAACTTCCACTACCATCTAAACTTACAGATGAAATTTTCCAATTGATATTTCTATCTAACTGCATTTTAAATAAATTAGAAATATTCTTATAAGACATACTAGTTTCAAAAGTTCCATCCAAAGAAGTTAAAATATCTTTATACTTAGTAATATTTTTCTTATCAGTCATTTTTTCGATCATCGCCGTAATAATAGCTTGTTGATTTTCTCCTCGATGTCTATCTCCTGTTCTGTAAGCATGACGTTCTCTTGCAAAAGCTAAAGCTGTTTTACCATCCATATGATTCATTCCTTCTTGAATATGAATTGATCCATCAATATATGAAGTGAAACTAGTATCTGAATAAACATCTACTCCTCCAAGTTTATCAATACTTTTTGTAAGAGTTGAAAAATTTAATCTAACATAATAATCAATATTAGTATCAAGTAAATTTTCTATCGTCTTCACACTAGTATCAATACCATACATACCAGCATGAGTAAGTTTATCTTTTGCACCATTTGTACCATCTAATTCTACATAATAATCTCTAGGAATAGAGACAAGTAAAACTTTTTCTAAGACAGGATTTACAACCGCTAAAATATTAACATCACTTCTTGAAACACTCGCAATTTTTCCATAAGTATCAATACCACTAATATAAACTATAAATGGATTTTTAATATCTTTATTACTGGAATGTTCCTTTTTAACAATTAATTTATAAGTCTTTATAACTTTTGTCGTATCATCTAAATTTTCATATTCTTCTTTATATAATTTAAAATGATTATCTTCTATCATTATAGAATCTATTCTATTATTTTTTATATCATCAACAAAATTATCTACACTTTTATATTTATTATCTTTTACTTCGATATCTGCTTTCATTAAAAATTTTACTTTATCATAGTTTTTATCCGTATCTAAATACCCCATATTTTTACTATCTAAATTTTTAATTTTTTCATAACCACTATTTTTATTTACAACAACATCATAAGTAACAATTTCATAATCTTTAAATACTAAACTATTCATAAAATCATAAGTAGCGTTTATATAAACAAGTAAATAAACAAAACCAGCAGTAGCACAAAGAGAAATTAAAATATAAAAAAATCTACTCAAAGCTTTTACTTTTTTCTTAAATAATTTAAAAACTAAAAACAATACAACTATTCCTAAAATAATAGCTACTGGTATTAAATATTTCATCGGTAAAATATTTAATTTATATATCATAAAAAAACATATTCCAAAAAGAGCTATTAATACTAATCCTATAAGTTTACTAAATAACTTCATAGTATTCACTTCCTACTATTATAAGTATAACATAAAAAAGTAAAAAAATAACAAAATAAATTTTGTTATGCGTTCCCTAAAGGGAACATTTTCTTTTGCCCAAAAATTTGATATTA
>CANQVR010000083.1 GCA_947627375.1 uncultured Bacilli bacterium
CACGCGAGCTGGGTTCAGAACGTCGTGAGACAGTTCGGTCCCTATCCGTTGTGGGCGTAGGAAAATTGAAGAGAGCTGTCCTTAGTACGAGAGGACCGGGACGGACAAACCTCTGGTGTATCTGTTGTAGCGCCAGCTGCAGTGCAGAGTAGCTATGTTTGGAATGGATAACCGCTGAAAGCATCTAAGCGGGAAGCCAACTTTGAGATGAGTTTTCCCATTTTTTATAAAGTAAGACCCCTTAAAGACGATGAGGTTGATAGGCTGGAGATGGAAGCATAGTGATATGTTGAGTTGACCAGTACTAATAGGTCGAGGATTTAATCATAATTTAATAATTTGATGAACACAATATCTTGTTTTCAGAGAATTATTTCTCTAAACATTTTCTCAGTGACGATAGCAAGAGTGGTACACCTGTTCCCATCCCGAACACAGAAGTTAAGACTCTTAACGCCGACAATAGTGTATGCGAAGATAGGAAGTTGCTGAGATTTTTTTATTTAAAGGAATTTATTTATATAGTTTTAAATAAAAAATATTATATAAACAAAACAATTTTTCAAAATAGAGTTGTATAACTCTTTTTTTTTGGTTATAATAGATTTTAGGTAAAGAAAGAAAAAGGTGAAGAAAAATGGAATATAAATTTACTTCTTATAATTTAGAAGATACAATGGAATTAGCAGAAAATATCGAATCAGAAAAATTTCCTAATATGGTAATTTGTTTAACTGGCGATTTAGGAAGTGGAAAAACTATGTTTACAAAAGCTTTTGCCAAAGCTCTTGAGATAGAAGAAGAAATAACATCTCCAACATTTAATATTATTAAAGAGTATGAATCAGGAGAATTACCATTATATCACATGGATATGTATCGTTTAGATGGCAAAGTATCAAACCTTGGTATTGAAGAGTATTTCACTAAAAAGGGAATTACTATTATTGAATGGGCTGATATGATCGAAGAATATTTACCTAAGAATAGATTAGATATAAAAATAAAAATAGTTGGAGAAGAAAAAAGAGTTTTCATTCTAGAGCCGCATGGAAAAAAATATGAACAAATTTGTGAGGAATCTATATGAAAATCCTTTATATAGATACATCATCTAGTTTTCTATATTCAGCAATCGTTGATGATCATAATTTATTGTGTGAAGTAAAAAAAGAATTTGGTTCTGAAATGTCAATTAATGCTTTACCTGAGATTGCAGAAATGTTTACAAAAACAGAGTTAAAACCAAAAGATATTGATAAAATAATTGTTGTTGATGGACCAGGTAGTTTTACTGGAGTTAGAATTGGAGTTACTATTGCCAAAGTTTATGCTTGGAGCCTAGATCTTAAAATTTCTACCATTACTTCTCTTGAAGCAATGGCTACTTCCAATAATGACAATTGTATAAAAGTACCAATGATAGATGCGAGACGTGGTTATGTATACAGTGCTATATACGATCAAGACTTAAACGAAATATTAAAACCTCAACACATAAAATTAGAAGATTTAAAAAATAAATTAGAACAAATAGAAGATTACATCATAATAACTGATGATGAAATACCATCTATAGAAAAAAAAGTAGATTATACACCAGATATTTTAAAAATAGTAGAAAAATATAAAGATAAAAAAACTATTAATCCACATGCTATAAATCCTGATTACTTAAAACTAACTGAAGCAGAAGAGAAGATGGGATAATGTTTATTTGGCTTACTAAAGAAAACATAAATGAAGTAGATTTAGATAATTTTTTGAAACAAGAAGAAGTAGAAAAAAACTTAAATACTAATCCCTTTGGCAAATATTTAATCTTAAAAGAAAAAGAAATACTAGGTTATATTTATTACAGTGATATTTACGATAGAATAGAAATAAATGATTTTAAAGTAAAAGATCTCCACAAAAATTGTGGAATAGGTAATAAATTATTAGACTTTTTCACAAAAACTATAGAAAAGAGTATTACTTTAGAAGTTAGAGAAGATAATATGATTGCTATTCATTTATATGAAAAATATGGTTTTAAAAAAGTTGCATTAAGAAAAAGTTATTATCAAGGAGTAGATGGTATACTAATGAAGAAAGAGGCTTATAACTAGAAAAAAAGCCTCTTTTATGTTAAAATAAGTACGAACGGAAGTGGTAGTATGAAAGACATTTATATTTTAGGAATAGAAAGCAGCTGTGATGAGACAAGTATATCAATTGTCAAAAATGGTTGCGAAGAAATTTCTACTGTAACATCATCTCAAATAGATATTCATAAAAACTATGGTGGAGTAGTTCCCGAAATTGCTAGTCGTCATCATATAAAAAACATAACTATAGTTTTAGAAGAATGTTTAGATAAAGCAAATATGAGTATGGATGATATCACAGCAATTGCAGTAACTTATGGACCAGGACTTATTGGTTCACTACTTATTGGACTTACTGCTGCGAAAACCTTAGCTTTTATTCACCATAAACCACTAATTCCAGTTCATCATATCGCAGGACATATATATGCGAATAATTTAGTTAAACCACTTACTTTTCCACTTTTATGTCTAGTAGTCAGTGGTGGTCATACTGAACTTATCAAGATGGAAGATCATTATAAATTTAAGAAATTGGGAGGGACTTTGGATGATGCAATTGGAGAATGCTATGACAAAGTAGCTCGTATTATTGGACTTGAATATCCTGGAGGACCAAAACTAGATAAATTATCAAAAACAGGACAAGATACATATCATCTTCCAATACCTTTAAATGATGATAGTTATAATTTTTCCTTTAGTGGACTTAAAAGTGCTGTAATTAATCTTGTTCATAATGAAGAACAAAGGCAAAATGAAATAAGAAAAGCAGATCTTGCTTATTCTTTTCAAAAAGTAGCAGTAGGAAGCGTTATTAAAAAAACACATCATGCGATTCAAAAAGAAAAAATTAAATCTTTAATCGTTGCAGGAGGAGTAGCAGCCAACAATTACTTGAGAGATGAAATAGAAAAATTAGGCAAAGAAGAAAATATTGAAATATGTTTTCCTCCAATAAACTATTGTACTGACAATGCTGCGATGATTGCTGCAGCTGGTTATTTTGCTTATAAAGATAAAAGAGTAACTGATCTCTATTTAAATGTAAAAAGCAATGATAAGCTTGCATAATTGTAATAATTAAACATTAAATTTACTTTTAATGTTTTCTTTTTGTCAAAAAGACTGGAAAAAATAAAAATAAATGTTATAATCTTGAGTTTTGCAGTAAAAACGAGTTAACCCTTGTAATATAATGGTTAGCTCATTTTTTGTATGTTGTGTAATATT
>CANQVR010000084.1 GCA_947627375.1 uncultured Bacilli bacterium
ATTAAAGCCCTCCCTTATGATAATATTTATTTTATCACGGAAGGACTTTTTACACAACTTTTTCTATACTCTCATTAATTCTTTAAATATAATTTCTTCAACAGAATGTTTATAATTATTCATAAGTCCAGTCCATTTTAAAGGGTCAGTATTTTTCAAATTTTCATCAATAGGATTTTTTTCTAGCATTTGCTTCATAAGTATTTTAAATCTTTCTTTACATTGTTTATCAGTTTCTACAATATGTTTTCTTAAAGTTCCATCCATAAGCATTATAGTATATTCAGCTTTCTTATGATTTTTTAAATATTCTAACCTTAAATGACCATACTTTCCAATATTATAATCTTTTTCATATTCATCTTTTTCTAAATATAAGTCAGGAATAAAATAATCCCCTTCTTTGTGATAAGTTATCTCTACCATAATAAATTACTCCTAAAATTTAATTCTACTACTTTTAAATCTATAATTTTATATCTGTTTAGCTATCCAAAATACAAATTTTTATAAAGTGTACTTAAATAATTCTTACTGGGTTAGGAATTTTGACATAGTCAAATTCCTGCTTCGTAGCCTTTCTTCGAAATGCTACTTCAGCTTTAGCTAATCTTCGGAGCTTTCCTCTTCATCTTCTGTGTATTCTTCTTTGTATAAAACTAAATCAGAAATTGCTTTATAATAATCATCTAATTCATTTTTGTCTGTTGTCCCTTTTTCACGATAAGATACTGCACCAAGTTTTCCTCTTATCATTCCCTTTGAATCCTTGACAGGAAAATTTTTATTATTATCAACAAATACTGCTCTCATTAATTTTTCGTTTCCTTTTTCTCTTGGTAATGTTATCATCTTATCTTCTTGAATATAAGAACGAGTCCAATCATAAACATCTTCATAATATTTCACATCATAATGTTCTTTTAAGTTTTCAATGTACTCATTTAATTCTGACTTTGTAATTCTAGGTGTACTTTTTATTACTGATAATCCTTGCATATCTTCTGTTGGTTTTGCTAGGTCAATGCAATCTGCTTTGTTTAATTTTTTAAGTTCATCTAAATATCTACTTCTAAAGTTTATTTTTACAATTTTGAAACTATCATTTTCTTCATCTTTTTCAAGTGCCATTGATTCAATAAACTTAGAAATGAATTCTTGCTTTTCAAGTTTGGTTTTTGCATTCCATTCTGCTTTTAAATCTTCTATAAACCTATCACTATTTAATCTGGATTCAATTTCAAAGTCTCTATCTGCCATTATCTTCATTAAAGAAAAATGTTCTGTATCTATTTCCATATTCTTTAATTTTTCTTGCTCTAACTTGTCCAATTTATCTTCTATACATTTATAATCTAATTCAAAGTCTTCCATTTTTACTGTTCCAGATATAAATACTTTCTTTATTCTTTCTTTTTGCTCATTAAGTTCTTTAATTTGTTCGTCTATGCTCTCAGTATTTATATCTTCTTTTTCTGCTAATATTGGATAGAAATATTTTTTTACAACTTCGTCATATTCTACTAAACTAAGAATAAAGGTTAATAATACTTCTTCTATCTTATCTTCTCTAAAGTAAAGATGACAATCTCCGCAATTATAGTACATATATTTTTTCTTTTTACCACCAGAACCTTTACATAGCATTAATTTACCACATTTAGGACAGATAAGTTTTTGAAAGAATATATAAACTCTATCTCTTGAAAATGATTGCATATTTTTTTCTTTTTGAATTTGGATTTCTTCCCATTCTGCTCTTGTTATAATAGGAGCTACAACATCAGTATATACTTCCTCTTTAGTTTCATCTTTTAGAGTTTTATTTCTAACATAATCTCCTACATATATTTTATTATTTACAATAGTTCTGACTGCTGCTTCCGTCCACTTATTATGCTCAGGATATAAAACTTTTTCTTCATCTAATATACAAGATATTTGATAGTAGCTTTTACCTTCTAAATACATATTAAATATCCTTTTTACAATATCTTTAGTATTAGGATCAATTTTTACAACTTTATTTTTATCTCTATAATAACCAAGTGGACAAGTTCCAGGTAAATGACCAGCCTTTATCGCTCCACTCATTCCAAATTTTGTTCTTTCAGATACAACTTCTATTTCTAATTGAGAAAGAACAGTTAACATTCTAACAAAGAACCTACCATTTGCTGTTGAGGTATTAACATCATCTCTTTCACAAATAAGATAACAATCATATTTTTCAAGTTCTGCAATTAGAAGTTCTAAGTCTCTAACTGAACGAGTTACTCTATCAAGTTTATATGCAACTATATAATTAATTTTCCCTTTTCTCATATCATCCATCATTTCCTGAAATCCAGGTCTATGTTCCATATCTTTTGCACTTATACCACGATCTTGATATACTTTATAAACTTGATATTCTTTAAAAGCACATAATTGCTTTAATTTTTCTTCTTGTTCTCCTAAACTAAAACCTTCACGAACTTGGTCTTCTGTACTAACACGAATATAAATACCTGCTATCTTCTTTTCTTCTTGATTCCTTGAATCCATTTATATCGTCTCCTTTCTCATAAAAATACAAAAGAGTATTAGAAGCACTTTATATGCTAAACTAATACTCTAAATATATTTATATGTAATTTTATGATGTTAGTAGAAAAAATTAAATACACTTAAAATACTAGTTTACCATATCTTGCAATCTAGCAATTGGATACTTATTCTCTAAACTACCTATATAGAAATACTCATGATTATTAAAAAAGAGAAATAGTTTTTCTTTAATAATAACTCTATGAGGCTCTACATAAGCTAAATTAGTATGCTCAATAATTTTTAGACTACCGTTCTTTATCATTGGTACACAATTATTAAAAGTGCAAACCCATTTAATTTTTGAACGTAAATCATCAGTCATATTAATTTTTCTTTTAACGATATCTATCATATCACAAAAACCTCCTTTTTTCAAGCATTTCACGAAGATTCGCTATCTGAGGAAAATAAATTTATAAAAATATAAATTTAAATAACGAATTTCATGATTTCGAGAATCTTGATAAAATACTTATAAATATTAGAGATTTTTTATAAAAAAAAATAAGAAAGTCTAACAGAATCAAACTTTCTTATTAGTTCGACGAAAATCGTCCATGGCTCACCGTTTGTCGTTAAATACGAACTTTTTTCTATATCTTCTATTAAAGGAATATTTATGTAATTTTTTTCGT
>CANQVR010000085.1 GCA_947627375.1 uncultured Bacilli bacterium
TATTTTATAGTAACAGATAGTTTACCTTTTATTCAATACTTTGATTCATCCCGTAAAATTTTTATTCGGAGTTACTGTAGATAACTTCATAAACTTGCTAATCAAAAAAAACTATGGTATACTTTAAATAGTTTAAGAATAAGGATTTGGTAAATATGAAAGCAAGATATAAAATATCATTATTGTTAATAGGATTAATGTTAATAGGATGTATATATATAACTCAATCATATGCATTATGGATAGTAAGAGAAGAACAAACCAATGAAAATGAAGTTGAAGTAGGATGTTTTAGTGTTGGTTTTACAGAAAAAAGTGAAAGTATTAATTTAAATAATACATATCCAATGAATGATAGTTTAGGATTAAGTAGTAGTCCATATACATTTACCATAACTAATACTTGTACTATAAATAATAGCTATGTTTTAACATTAAATACTATTAGTACTAATACTTTAGATGTAAGCAACATAAAATATGCACTACATAAAAGTACAGAAGCAAAACCTGAAGTGGGAAGTAAATTAACTAATATTAATCAAGATACGAAAAATCTAAATGTTAATAATTTAGGAACATCATATATTTTAGATAGTGGCGTACTTCCTGGGGGAACAAAAGTCGGTGAACAAGTAAGTGGTGGGGGAGAAGTAACCTACAACTTATATTTATGGATCGATGATATTGCAGGAAATGAAGTAGAAGGACAAACATTTGAAGCAAGTATAAATGTTACAAGTGTAGCAGTTGAAGATGAATAAATTTAAGAGAGAAATCTCTTTTTTATTTTGGATGTAAAATAAAAATTAAAGACATATAATGTATGGAAATATATTAAATTATTTGTTATAATGTAATAGTTAAGAAAAATAAGAAAGAGGTTGTTACATGTCATTAGCAAGTTTATGGTCTTTAGTTACAAAGATTTTAGATATATGTGTTGTATGGTTATTATTTTATTTTGTTTTAAAGAATATTAAAAATAATGCTAAGATGGTTTTAATTTTGAAGGGTGTTATTTTAGTTATTCTTATTCAAATTATCAGTAATGCTTTAAATTTATATACGGTTGGTTTAATTTTACAATATATTGTAGAATGGGGACCACTTGCCATAATTGTTATATTTCAGCCTGAGATTAGGGCAATGTTAGAAAGTATTGGACGTACTCAGTTACTTGGACGGCATAAAACATTAACTGTCAGTGAAAGAGAAAAAATGGTTAATGAAATTATGAAAGCAATTGAGTTTTTAAAGAAAAATAAAATTGGTGCTTTAACTGTTATTGAAAGAGACATTTCTTTGCAAGAATATATTGAGCGAGCTACTAAATTATATGCTGATATTTCTAGTGAATTATTAGGTAATTTATTCTATCCTAATAGTCCCTTACATGATGGTGGGGTAATTATTCAAGGAAATCGAATTACTTGTGCTGGAGCGGTATTTAAAACTAGTATGAATCCTAATGTTAGTAAAAAGTTAGGTACTCGTCATAGAGCAGCTTTAGGTGTTGCGGAAGAATCTGATGCTTTAGCGTTAGTAGTTTCTGAAGAAACTGGTCGTATTTCTATTGCGTATGATGGTGAATTAAAATATAATTTAACTCTTGATGAATTTAGAAAAATATTAATGGAAGAGTTAAAACCTAAAACTGAAATATTTTATGATTCAGATGTAGAAAGTGAGGATGATATAAATGCGTAAAATCCTAACTGGTTTTAAAAAATTATTTGGTGGTATTTATAAGTTTATAGATAAACATTTAATTACGCCGATTAGTCGAGCAATATTCTATTTAATGGATAAGTTAAGAAATAATCCTATTCATTTAGAAAAGTTTTTAAATCGTTCCCAAATATTACTTTATTTATCACTTATTATGGCTGTTATAACTTTCTTTTTAGTAGATAGTCAAGTTATTACTTTAGTAGAAACCGAAGCTGAGATACTTGCTAATGAACCTGTTACCTTATTATATAATAAAGAAGCTTATGTTGTTGAAGGAGCGGTTGATACTGTTGATATTATTTTAACGGGAAGAAAAAGTGCTTTATATTTAGCAAAACAATTAGGGGAACATGAAGTTGTTTTAGACTTAACTGATTATGAACCAAGTGATGCTCCAAGAAGAGTTGCCTTAACATATAATCAAACAGTTGATAATATTAGTTATAAATTAGATCCTGCTTATGTAAGTGTTGTTATTAAGAAAAAAGTAAGTGAGACTAGGTCTATATCTTATGATTTATTAAATGAAGATAAATTAAATGAAAAATTTTCAGTTGAAAGTGTCGCTTTAGATCAATCTGAAGTTGTTGTAAAAGGTAGTGAAGATGCTTTAAAGAAAATTGCGACAGTTAAAGCTATTGTTGATTTAGCTAATCCTAAGTTTACTGATGCTGGTTCTTATGAAATTGATAATTTACCTTTAGTCGCTTATGATGAAAATGGTCAAGCATTAGATAATGTAGAAATAGTACCAGCTACAGTTGGAGCTAATATAACATTTAGTACTTATAAAGCAACTGTACCAATAACAGTTTCAACAACAGGTAACTTAATTGCTGGTAAAGCTATATCATCAATTACTATAAATGGTAAATCTGATTATACTGTTGATATATATGGAGAAAAAGAAGCTATTGAAAAAATAACTAGTGTTCCAGTATATATTGATATTAGTAATCGGGGAGAAAGTGGAGCAGAAACTTATAAAGTAAATATTACTAAACCAACTGGGGTTCGTTCTATAAGTGAGACTGATGCAAGAATTGTGGTATCATTTGGAGAAGAAAAACAAAAGAGTGTTGATGTTAATCATATTACTTATCGTAATTTACCAAAAGGCTTAAAAGTTAATCTTGAAGGAGAAGGAAGTATACCTGTTCAAATTAAAGGTGTTAGTTCAGTAATTGATCCATTAACAGCTGAGAATATTGAAGCATATATTGATTTAACTGATTATAAAGCTGGTTCTTATGAAGTTGATGTTCATGTTGACTCAGCTGATCCAAAAGTGAATTACTTAGTAACAAGTAAAGTTAAGATTATAATATCTGCTGAATAGTATGAAATAGGGGCTGTTGGGAAATTAAATAATTAATTTCTTGAACAGCTTCTTTTTTTGTAAATTTTAAAAACCTAGAAAATAT
>CANQVR010000086.1 GCA_947627375.1 uncultured Bacilli bacterium
TCAATTGAGTAATAAGAATATCTTTATGAGTAACAGAATGATATTTACGGTGTTTAAGTTTTTTAACTTTAATCTTCCTGTTACGTAAATTGATTGAAAGATAGTTTAAAAAATCTAATTTAAAGACATAAATTTTAATCAAAATATTTATGTCTTTTATTTTGGTATTATCTTACATACATGATATAATACTTTTGTAAGGAGGCTTTCTATGATTGCAATAAAAAATAATAATAATGAAATAAATGATCAAAAGATAATTGATCAAATTAGATGTTTAGGTATTGATATGATAAATGAAGCAGGTAGTGGACATCCTGGTATTGTTTTAAGTGCGGCACCACTTATTTATATGCTTTATGCTAAACACATGAATATATCTATAGAAAATCCTAACTTTTTTAATAGAGATAGATTCGTTATGTCTTGTGGACATGGTTCTGCTCTTTTATATGCTACACTTCATATGGCTGGTTTTAATATAGAACTTGAAGATTTAAAAAAATTTCGAAAAATAGATTCCATCACTCCAGGACATCCTGAATATGGGCTTACTCCTGGTGTCGATATGACGACAGGTCCTCTTGGTCAAGGTATCGCTAGTGCAGTCGGTATGGCCATGGGAGAAGCTCATCTTAAAGCGCTATTTAACAAAAATGATAACATCATTGATTTCTATACTTATGTACTTTGTGGTGATGGAGATTTAATGGAAGGTATAAGTTATGAAGCTTTATCTCTTGCGGGTACTCTTAAACTTAAAAAACTTATCGTCTTATATGACTCTAATAATGTTTCCTTAGATGGTAAAACTTCACTTACTTTTACAGAAGACATCGAAAAAAGATTTACCTCTATGGGTTGGGATTATCATCTTATCGATAGTGATAATAATTTAGAAGAAATTAACAACGCTATTAACCTTGCTAAAACAAGTGATAAACCTTCCTTAATAGAAGTAAAAACAGTAATAGGAAAATACTCTAAACTACAAGGAACTAATCTAGTCCATGGAACTCCTCTTGATTTAGAAGATATTTCTATGATTAAGAAAAAACTAGGTTTTCGTGATATTCCTTTCTTAGTTACTAGTGATACTATGGAAGATATGCAATATTTAATTAATAAAAGATGTAATAACATCGTTGAAGAATTTAATCAAAAAGTAGAAAATTTACCTTTTGAACTTAAAGATAAATTAAAACATTTTCTTAATAAAGATTATTATATAGATTTTTCTAAACTTGATTTTGAAATGCCTCTTAATAATTCAGAATTATTAAGAGAATCCTCTTCTAAAGTATTAGCATCTCTTGTTTTAGGTAATGATACTTTATTTGGTGGTAGTGCTGATCTTTTTATGGCTTGTAAGAACTATGTCAAAGATGGAGGAGATTTCTCTAAAGATAATTACTTAGGTAAAAACATTTATTTTGGCGTTCGTGAACATGCGATGGGAGCCATATTGAATGGTCTTGCTTTACTCGGTTTTCGTCCTTATGGTTCAACATTTTTAAGTTTTAGTGATTATCTTCGTCCTAGTCTTAGACTGAGTGCTTTAATGAATCTTCCTGTAACTTATATCTTTACGCATGACTCTATAACAGTTGGAGAAGATGGTCCAACTCATCAAGCTGTAGAACAACTAACATCACTTAGAGCGATCCCTAACGTCGAAGTTTACCGTCCTGCTGATGCTAATGAAGTAATAGGTGTTTATAAAAGTATTTTTGAACATAAAACTCCTTCTATTATATCTCTTTCAAGAAATAAACTAGATGTTTTAGAAAACACTAAAATCAGTGAAGTAAGTAAAGGAGCTTATGTTGTAGTTGATTACGAAGCAAAATTAGATGGAGTTTTACTCGCAACAGGTGAAGAACTTCATCAAGCAATAGAACTTTCAAAAAGATTATTAAACAAAGGACTTCATCTTAGAGTAGTCAGTGTTCCATGTCTTTCTAAATTCTTAAAGAATGATTCCAAATACCAAGAAGAAGTTATCCCTCTAGGCATTAAAAAAATAGCCCTAGAAGCAGGATCTAGTTTATCTTGGAATAAAATAATCTTCCAAGATAAATACATATTATCTATAGAAGAATTTGGTTATAGTGGTAACTATAAAGACGTCTTAAAGAAATTTTCTTTCGATATAGAATCTCTAGAAAAAAGAATAGAAAATTTACTAAAATAAGAAAATTCGACAAAATAAAACTCTCATACATATTATATTTATATTGGTGATAGTATGAGAGTTTTTTATATTTTTAATATTAAAGAAGAATTTGTTAGTCTTTATAAAAATAATCAAAGTAATTTATTTAATATGTTAAAACATTTATATTATTTAAATAACTTAGATTTAGATTATGGCTATCAAGTTTTAAATCAACTTATATATCCAATAGAAAAAACTCATCTAGATAATTATTTATTTTTAAGACTTCATCAAGATATTCCCTATAGTAAAAGAGAAGGAAAACATATTATAAATAATTTATATCGAGATGAAGTAAGCATTTTAGAAGTAAAACATGCATATATAAAGATAACAGCAGAACAAAATTTATCATCGTTTTTTGATATTTTATATCAATATAATCATTATTTTTTTATTTGTGATTTTGAAGTATGTGATTATTTCTTTTTAGATGAATTAAAAACTTCTTGTTTAATTAACTAAATTTTAGTAAAATAAAGAAGAGGAGATGATTAGATGTTTGGAGATATCATGTTAGTTCTTGTTGGACTTATTATTGGTTTAATTATTGGTTTTTTTGCCGCAAGATATTTTATGAAAAAATATATGAAGGAAAATCCTCCTATTAATGAGGATATGCTTAAAGCTTTAATGATGCAGATGGGAAGAAAACCTAATCAAAAACAAATTAATCAAATGATGAAATCTATGCAAAAGTATATGTAAAACGAGTTAATACTTGTTTTTTTCTTTTTGATTAGTTATAATGATATTAGAGTCTTGAGTTTTGCAGTAAAAACGAGTTAACCCTTGTAATATAATGGTTAGCTCATTTTTTGTATGTTGTGTAATATT
>CANQVR010000087.1 GCA_947627375.1 uncultured Bacilli bacterium
TTCTTTAAAGGCTATATTAACTATTGATAATAAATCATCATTAAATAATTCATTTAAACTCATTTCTCTTTCCATATAATCCAGTTATCTTTATCTTCTTTAGCGTGGTCGATTTCGTAATTCCATTTTGTATTCATTTCATCTAATGTAGGTATTTTACAAATATAATTATCTTTCAATTTTATCACCTCATTTTTTCAAATAATTTGTAAGTGTTCTTAATTCATTAAAATTATTATAAAATTTTATTTCCTATTCCTTTAATTTATTTTATCATCTTTTTAGTATTATACCAAATATCAATTTCATCTTTTGATGGTTTTTCAAACTTAGATAATAATTTTTTCATAAGTCCTTCATCTAAATAAAAATCCAAGTTATTCTTTTTATCCTTTATTTCTTTATTTCTTTTTTCTATATTATCATGCCAAGTTTTATCATCTATATCAATATAGTGCCATACACATTTAATATTTTTTGTTTGAAAATATTCTGTAGTTTCTCTTCTTACTTGTTTTGTCCAAAATCCCCAATCTAATATGACGTTTGTTCCTGAAGTTACAATTTCTGTTGCTTTTTTCTTTAAATAGTTCCTTGCTCTATGCTCAATAACATTATAAAATTCTCCTTGCTCATTATTTATTAAATCATAAGTTAATTCATCTATTGATAAAATAACAGCATTTTCTTTTTTCTTTAATTCCTTCGAATAAAAAGTTTTTCCACTTGCGATTTTTCCACATATACAAATCACTTTACTCATTATAATTAATCACTTCCTTATTTTATTTTATCATTTATTAAAATTTTCTTCCACATAAAGAGAGTTTTCTGTTAATAAATATACTTTATCTATTACTTCATTTATGTAAAGTCTATCATGAGAAACACTTATAATTGTTCCTTTAAACTCCTTTAAAACTTTTCTTAATACTGGATTTGATAATGGACTTAAATTTCTTGTTGGTTCATCAAGTATTAGTACATTACATTTATCAAGTACTAGTTTTATTAAAAATAATTTTGCTTTTGTACCATTACTTAAATCTTTAATTTCTCCTTCTGTTTCATCTTTTGTAAAATTCATACTAGACAAATAAGTTCTTGCTTTAGTTATATCATCAAGTTTTTTAGATGGTGCGATAAAGTCTAAAACATTTTCATAGTCATTTAATACTTCATCATAGTTTTGTGGCATGTATCCTACTATTATATCTTCTCTTGTCTTTAACTTTTCATAAATTATTTTTATTAAAGTAGATTTACCACAACCATTTTTTCCTATTATACAAATTTTAGTATTACCTATTATATCTAGTTTTATATTTTTAGAAAGAACTTTATCTTTTACTTTTAATTCATCTAAGTTTAGATTTATAATTATTTTATTTTTAGGAATAGATGTATTTTCAAATGAGAAATTTATATTTTCTTCTACTTCTACTTTTTCTGTTGTAACTTTTTTCTCTAGTCTTTTTTCTTGTGACTTTAAGTTTCTCATTTTCTTTTTTAAAAGAGCTGCACCATAAGGATCTTTTCTTGTAATAGTCTTTTGTCTATACTCAACTTTTTGCATGATTTGTCTTAATTTTTCTTCTTGTTTTTTGTAGTCTCTTTTTTCTTTCGATGCAACTTGATTTTGTTTTTCGATTCTTCTTTCTCTTTTATCTACATATTCTTTAAATCCTATATTTTCTAAAGTATGTCTACATTCTTTTTTATGTTTTATTCTTTCAATATGTAATATTCTATTAGCAGTATTTTGTAGTAATGTTTCATCGTGGGATACATATATTATTGGTTTTGTAGTTGTCTTTATAAAATTTTCTAGAAAGTTTAGAGTATCTATATCTAAGTCATTAGTTGGTTCATCTAAAAATAATATATCATAATCCTCAAGTAATAGTTTTAAAATACTTATTTTTACTTTTTCTCCTCCTGATAAAGTATTAATAGTTTGATTTAATATTCTATCTTCTAAATCTATTTTATTTAAATTTTTATATAAATCATTTATCTTATTGTAATAATCCTCATCATCTTTAAATAGAAAATCATATATTTTATATTTTAATTTTGATTTTTCAATATACTGTGGTAGATATCCTATTCTATTATGATTTGTATTTATGATTCCATTTATTTCTGCATAATCACATTTATTAATTAAAGATTTTAAAATAGTAGATTTTCCATTACCTTCTTCTCCAATGATTGCTAGTTTATCATTAATATTTAGATTAAATGATAAATCTTTTATTATATAATTATTTTCTATTATTATATTTAAATTTTTTACTTCTAACATATTATGCCTCCTTCTTTTTTTTGGCATAATTAAAGTTTATGCCAGACTTTTAGAAAGTTAAACTTCTCACTTTAATCACCTCCATTTTTAAAACACGAAAAAAACACTTTCTTATTTTATGTTTTAGAAAGTGTTTCTATTTACTTTTATATTAAACATTTATTATAGCATGGTAAAAACAATCAATCTAAAACATGATTTTATATAGTTTGTTTTAATTTGATCATTTTTTATTACCATGTTATCACCTATTTTCCTTTCCGATACATTATATCACATTTTGTTCTTTTTGTAAATAATCGTTTAATTTGCTTTGATTTCTGATTCATATAAATGTTTATACGATGGACATTTTTTTAATAATTCATTATGATTTCCTGAATCAATAACTTTTCCATCTTCTATAAAGTATACTCTATCACAATTAATGATTGTAGAGAATCTGTGAGCAATAATTAGTATTGTATATTCATTTTTTAAATTATCAATTGCTTTTTGTATTTTATTTTGCGTATCATTATCTAAAGCACTAGTAGC
>CANQVR010000088.1 GCA_947627375.1 uncultured Bacilli bacterium
ACAATAAATTGTCTCTAAACCCTTAACGGTTTCTGTGCTAAAGCACAGGGCCTGAACCTATTTTTCGAAACGGTCAAGCAATTTTAATGATTACACTATCTTTTTCTAGCAACTAAATGAAGTCTCATACATTTTTGTTTTTCTAGTTTTTCTATCTCTAGATTAGCCTTATTACAATAATCTTCTACTTCTTTAAGAGAATGCATCTTTACATCACCATAACCAGCCATATTAGCAAGTGGTAATCCAATATTATTTATAACCCATAACATAGTCCTAGAAGCAGTATTATCTCTCATAATAAATTTACCATCTTTTTTTAATACCCGAGCAACACTTTTAAAAAACTTTTCAGGATTTGGATAATGATGAAAACTTTGAGAATTAATTACTACATCAAAAGAATCATCTTTAAAAGGTAAATCTTCACAATCCCCTATTAGAAATTCTACATTATCAAGATTTTTACTTAAAGCTTCTTTAATCATATTTGCAGAAAGATCAATACCAGTATATTCTTTATCAGGATATTTTTCTTTCAAAAGAGAAATCATCGGTGCACTACCACAACCAGCATCAAGTAACTTTTCAAATTCTAATTTTTCTATTTCTTCTAAAATAGGTAGATAATCTTTTTTACAAATCTTATATATCCCAGCTTGATCTCCTTCATATTTAGAAGCTATTTTATTAAATTCATTCTTAGTTAATTCTTTATATTTTTCACTTGTCATAAATTTATTCCTCCTCTTAATTTTATTTAACGCAAAATAAATTATATCAAAAAAATAAAATCAATTCAAAATAAATTTATTTTGTGCTATAATAAGTGCGATAAGGAGAAAGTATTATGAAAAAGAAAAAGAAAAAAAATAGATTACGTTCTATTCCATTTTGGATTTTACTTATAATTTTTACAAGCGCTATTATTTATTCAAGTTTTAAATTATTTGAATGGTATCAAGATAATAAGAAAATTAAGAATTTAAATAAAGATATAAAAGATGAAACTAAAGTTAGAAAAAATAAAGATAAAGGAGAGCTTGTCAATCAACCTGATGATAAAGAAAGTGATTATTGGTATTATGTAGGTCTTCCTTTTTATGAAGTAGATTTCTCTAAGTTACTTGCCAAAAACAAAGATACTGTTGCTTTCATCCATATGGCAAACACTAATATCAACTACCCAGTCGTTCAAACTAGCAACAACGATTATTATTTAAATCATGCTTTTGATAAAAGCCGAAACGATGCTGGATGGGTTTTTATGGATTATCGAAATAATATCAATAATTTAAGTGATAATACTATTATTTATGGTCATGGAAGACTCGATAAAACTGTCTTTGGTTCTTTAAAAAATGCCTTGACAAGAAGTTGGCAAAAAAATAAAGATAACTATGCTATATGGTTATCTACTCCAAGAGAAAACATGATCTTCCAAATATTTTCAATTTATACTGTTCAAAGTGAAAGTTATTATATAACTACTAGTTTTTCATCAATTAGTCAAAAACAAACTTGGTTAGATACGATGAAACAAAGAAATCAAGCTATAAATAACACTCCTGTAAACGTTAATGATAAAATACTTACTTTATCAACATGTCAAAACAACGAAGGTGGCAGAATTGTCGTTCAAGCAAAACTTGTCAAAAAACAAACAAGATAAAACTATTCTCCTATTACATTTTCATCAAGTAAAATATCTTCTATTTCTCTCCAACTTTTAACACGTCTAACATTTCTTGATTTAAGTTTATCATCATCATAATCTCTATTATGATAAGCATCGAGCAATAACTTAATATCACTACATCCTTTTAAATTAGAAAACTTATCATCTATTTTGATATCACAAGAAACAAGTTCCTTAGAACCAGTTAAAATTATTTTTTTAGGATCAATAAATGGTAAATTACGTATAATCCAATCATGTTTAAAAAGAGCCATTACCCCACTTCCTCTAACTCTTCTTCTATCGACATAAGCACTACAAATATAAATATCATAAACTTTAGAAAGTTTCTCAATAACTTCTATTGCATCAGGTAATGGTTTAGAATAATCATAAACATTTACTTTTCCACTATAAAAATAATCTAAATATTCATCTAATTTTCCATCGGGAACTAAACTTTCAACATAATAATCATCTAAATCATCATAAGTATAATTAGTATTAAAATAATCATTTAATATTTCTAAATAACCACCTTGACATATAGTATCATCTAAATCTATCATTATCTTTTTCATTTTATCACCATCTAAATTCTATCATATTAAAAAATTTCAAACAATATATTTTTTATTTTAGCTTCAAAGATTACATTAAACGAAAAAAAAACATCAATATTTTTTGATATTTTTTTCGTTTTACAATTAATTATTTTTAATCTCTAATATTTCTTCTTTGGAGAGTTTAGTATATTTGCTAATAGTTTCAATTGGAACATTATCTTTCAACATTTCCTTAACTATTTCTTGTTCTTTTTGATTTTTTCCATCATTCAAGCCATTATTGTATCCTTCTTCCAGGCCTTCCTCTTTTCCCCATAGTCTCGTCTCCCATTCTTTATCATATGCACATAACATCTCTTCATCTCTACTTGCATCCTTAGCGTCTTCTATAAACTCTTCCATTATCTCATCTCCCAACGACAGTCTCTTGCAAGTATCGATGTCACTTTCTGCATATATTAGAAGTAATCTCTCAAACTTACTTAGACTATTCTCTCCCTTCATTATATATTTTTCTTTTAGGTTTGGCAAGTATATTTGAATGATTATTGGGCTATTTGA
>CANQVR010000089.1 GCA_947627375.1 uncultured Bacilli bacterium
CAGCACAAGAGATAATTGATTTAGTACAAAGTTTAAAATTGGAGGCGAGAAATAGAAATGAAAAGAAAAACAAAAAAAATAATTAAAAATATCACTATGGTATTATTAAATATTTTAATAGTAGTAGGTTTATTATTAGTATTAGTTCTTAAAAATAATTATGGTTATTCTTTATACTATACTTTTATACCATTTTTGATAGTTGTAATAATATCAATAATTCAAAGATGGAGCAGTAGAGGTTTAAATGCTGATACAGAAGAATCAAAAGTTATACAACGATCATTTGATGATACAACTACATTATCTACTGTGTTCTTTGCACTAATATATTTAACTATACAAGGATTAGAGTGTTGGAAAGAAAATATTACTCATCAACCAATAGTAATAATATGTTTCTTTTTTGCAATAGTAATTTATGAGTTATTTACTTATTTAGCTATATACAACGCAAAGAAAGAAACGGCAAAGTTAGTAGAGAAAAAATATAATAAGAAGAAATAAAATTACGAACACGTTTTGTTAAAACGCAAGTTTTAATGAAAGTGAGAATAGTAATTTTATCATCCATACTTTTGCAAAGCAAAAGAAAAAATAACCTTTTTGCCTTTTCGTAAGATTAGGCATTAAGGTTATTTTCATATAAAGAATACGTGGCACGTTTTGTTGCGTAAGCAATGAAAGTGGCGATAGTATTCTTTCTTTTTATTTAAACTTGTTTTAAATAAAAAGGCAACAATATCACTTACGATCAGTTTGTGATATGTTGCTTAAATGGGGTTTCAAAAGGGGTTTATCCCTTTGCACACATCTAAGTTGGTTTACCGACTTAGTAGTGTGTTACCTAGTTGTCTAAAACTAGGTTTATCGCCGAAATTCATTAGTTACAAAGTTTCTTTTGAATTTCGGCTCTTTTAAATCTTATTTTAATTCGGTTGCCTTTTCAAATTTAGGAACTGAATCAACTTTTTCACAACTCATTGAAACAGAATAGTAACTATCACCATCTTCACTATAAACTAGAATATTGTTATATCCACACATTCCGCCAGTAGAAGCACCATAAGAAAATAAACTTTTAGGTTCTTGTGGTTTAGTTGTAAATTCATTATCTGAAGCATTTAATAAACTGTAACTAGAATATGTATCAAGATAAGTCTGAAATTCATCATTCATCATGCAATTAGAAACATCATTTTGAGAAGTACATTCAGACATCAATTTATTTAAATCTGCAACAACATCATCTGTACTTGGCTTACTAGATTTTGCTCCACATCCTGTTAAACATATAGTTAAAATCCCTACAAATAATATACTTAAAACACCTTTTTTCATATCAAAATCACCTCCTTTTAATTGTGCTTAATATAATTTAACGTCGAAATAGTAGTCATAATTTCACTATTTCTTTTTATTATTTTCGTATCTTGTTCTTTGGCTTCTAACAAAGCATTTTCTCTTCTAGTTTCATCCAACATTTCACTACAAGTATTTAACATTGCACTTTGAATTGCATTACTTTGTTGAATTGCTATATAAGTAGCAAATTGAACTTTTTTTATTTGGTCTAGTTGAATTAAAACTTGATCTAATTTTCCAATTATAGTATTTTGTCTTAATTCTTGCTCATATACGTTATAACAACCTGTATAACCATAAAGAGATTTACATCTTCCTGATTCCAAATATTCAATAAATGTCGTTATAGCAACTAAATTACGATATTTTGGATAAATAACATCCAAATCATAATATTTACTCATAGTCTTTTCAACGTCTTTTAAATCTTGTTTAACATTACTTATTCTATTATCAATAATTGTTTTATTTTCGTTATAAAGTTTTAGTTGATTAGCATTTGTTTTATCTATTTGCTCATTTTCTTTTTTGTATTCTTTCATTTTAGTTGAATACTTTTTTCTTCCAATAGTATTATTTAAAATAAATTCAATAATTGCAAAGGCAATTACTAATACGACAGCCAATATCAGCAATACTACAATAGTAATCGGAACCGCTGCAAATAGTTCTGGAAAATCCCACGCAAACCATTTTGAAAATAGACTATCATAGTATTTGCGATAATTCATTATAACAATAATAAATGTAGGAATAGCAAGTACAACTATGATACCTATAACTAAACCAATAGATATAGAGGGAAAAGCACTAAAAATCGGTTTTTCATTTTTCTTTAAAGGTTTTACTATTTCATTGTATTTCTTTTTATCAAGATTTTCTAAATCTTTAATTCCGTTTTCTAAACCCAATTTATTTATTTCAAGATCTTTACCCATATTAAGATATTCCAATAATTGCTTTTTATTCAATTTCATTTCATCTTGAGAACTATCAAAATCTTCTTCTAATACTTTTTCAACATCTTTATTTTTTATTATCTTGTTTGCTTCTTGATTATCTTCTTCAACTAAACTAGCCCCACATTTTTTACAAAACTTTGCAGTTTCTTTATTTTTAAAGCCACACTCATCACAATACATAAAAGCACCTCCAAATAATAAGTAATAATTACTATATAAAATTATAACATATTTTTTCTTTTCTTGAAATATACTTCTCTTTATTTTTCATTAAATAGTTATACATTTATTGTTTATATTCTTATGCAAGTATATTTTTGAATAATTTTTTAATATTTGATAATCCTATATAATAATCTTGTAGTTAGATATTAGTTTGTGAGGTGGTTTACGTGGATACTAATATTTATACTTTAAAAGATTATGGTAAAGTTGAAATTGTTTTAAAAAATAT
>CANQVR010000090.1 GCA_947627375.1 uncultured Bacilli bacterium
AGAAAATTTATTCGTACAAGTTTATAATTCTATAATAGATAATAAGCACAAAACAAAAGATAAATTACTAGGAGCAATAAAATCTGTTGTTGAGGAAAATCACGCAAAAACAAAATTGAATAAATTAGAACTTGAAGAAAATAATATTCGCAAAAAAATATCTAATTTAATTGATTTAAAATTAGAAAATGTTATTGATAAAGAGGCATATATTGAGAAAGAAAAAGAATTACAAAATCAATTAAATCATATTTTAGAGCAAAAAAAAGAATATGAGAATTTAGACAATGAAAATCACAAAATAGCAAAACGATTAAAAGATATAGAACAAGTTTTAGATACCCCTTTAAAATTAAAAGAGTTTGATCAAGAGGTATTTGATAATATTATAGAGAAAGTTATTATTGGTGAAATTGAAGAAGATGGTACACACAATACTAATATAATTAGATTTATTTTAAAAACAGGTACAGAGTTTAAAAAAAACTTAATTGATAATAATAAAGAAAATAACGGAAATAATGATGTGTCATTAACACAAGGAAAGACCCCTAGGTATTTTGTCATACTAACAAAATACGGGGCTAAGGCTTGCCTTAGAATCCGAAAATTAACTATCTTTAATTTTATAAGTAGAAGAAATTAAGCATAGTTAATTTCTTCCGTTATTTCTTCTTTCATAGTAGGTTTAACATCTACATAAATAGGTGCTTCGCCATAATGAATTATTCCATCACATTCACTAGGTATATTTTTAAATACATCTTCTTCATCTTCTAATAATGTTTCACTATCTTTATAAGTATAAAGTATTCCAAAACTATATTCTTTCATTGTTGAGTTAGAATCTATCTTTTTATAATCTTCTAAAGGGAATACTCTTATTATTGTTTTGTTATCTTCAAAATTAAAATAGAATACTTGATTTTCTACATTGTAAGTGGCTTCATAAAAACTAACTTCGTAAAACTCTCTTAATCTTAAAATATGCTCTGATACTTTTTCTTTTGGTAAATATTCACTAAATCGTATTATACCAGGTGTATTATCAAATAGTATAGTATCTTTTCTATCTAAATAACCTTGTTCATATAATTCACTACGTGTTTTAGCAATTGATTCTCTAAAATTAACTTGTTCTACAATACATCCACTTTTTAATTCTAGAAGTGTTATATCTTCTACATAGTTCATAATAAGCTTGGCTTTATCTTCTCTAGTATAATCTTTCCAAGACTTATTAAATTCTTTATATTTATCAGGAAATTTTATACTATTGATAAAATCTATATCTCGTTTAATTAAAATATCTTCTGGAGTAAATCTTAATTCATCACATATTTCAGTTTCATTAAGTTTAAATTTTAATTCTTCAATAGTATTTTCTACATTCTTTCGTTCTAAGTTATATTCTTCTAAAGTAAATACATTATTGATATAGGCATCCTTTATACGTTTAAATTTATCATTTTGCTTTTTAATTTCTTTTTCTATTTCTTCTTTTGGATTTTCTATCTTTTGTTTAATCATAGGTAAAAAGAATTGATTCACAACTGAATCATATTCAACGATTTCATCCATAAGAGTATCGACTACATCTTCAATTGTTTTTTCTTTAATTGTTAGTTCACAATCATTACAATAATAGTAATAATATGATGTTCCATTTTTCTTAGTTGTTGCTTTACCGCCTAAAATTCTTCCACATCTTGGACATCTTAATTTTTGCAAGAATAAATACGTTAATGTTCTTTTATAACTACGTGAGTTTTTTTTCTTTTGTACCTGACATTCTTCCCATAGTTCTTTTGATATTATAGGTTCAACAACATTACTATAATATGTTGGCTTTTTAGTTTTTTTACCATGCACAAAGTCTCCTTTATAAACTTCATTTTGAAGTATTGCAGTAATAGTCGAATCTCGCCAATTTGTTTTATTTAAAACTTTTTCTTCATTTAAAATATTACTAATCTTTTTATAAGATAAACCACTATGATACATATTAAAAATTCTTATAACTACATCTTTAGTAGCAATATTAGGTACTAAAATTTTATCAACTCTTTTATATCCTAAGGGACATTTATGAGGGATATGACCTGCTTGTATTGCACCAGCAAGACCAATTTTAGTTCTTTCACTTGTTCTTTCTATTTCGTTTTGACTAACTGAGGTTAGTAATCTAGTAACTAATTTACCATTAGCAGTTGTGGTGTTTATATCATCATTTGCACAATCAAGATATGCTTCGTTTTCTTCTAAAAATTTCATTATGTGTTCCATATCATATACACTTCTTGATAGTCTATCTAACTTTAAAACAACAATTATATTACATTTCTTATCTTTAATATCTTGTAATAATTCCTCGAAAGCAGGTCTATGATTACCTGTTTTAGCACTTATACCTGCATCCTTATATACTTTATAAATTTTATAACCTTTATACTCACACATTGCTCTCAATCTTTTTTCTTGTTCAGGCAAACTAAAACCTTCTCGTGCTTGATCTTCTGTACTAACTCTAATATAAATACCTGCAATCATTTTTACATCATTCAAAACAATCATCTCCTTTTCTTATTTTAAATTCAAAAAAGAGAAGTAAAGGTACTACTATAAAATAATACTTTCACTTCTCTAAACAACTTTGTAAGACTCTTGGTAACTA
>CANQVR010000091.1 GCA_947627375.1 uncultured Bacilli bacterium
TGCAAGAGACTGTCGTTGGGAGATGAGATAATGGAAGAGTTTATAGAAGACGCTAAAGATGCAAGTAGAGATGAAGAAATGTTATGTGCATATGATAAAGAATGGGAGACGAGACTATGGGGAAAAGAGGAAGGCCTAGAAGAAGGATACAATAATGGCTTGAATGATGGAATTAAGAAAAATCAACAAGAAATAGTTAAAGAAATGTTGAAAGATAATGTTCCAATTGAAACTATTAGCAAATATACTAAACTCTCCAAAGAAGAAATATTAGAAATTAAAACCTATTAACATAACTTTGTTAATAGGTTTTACATTGTTAAAAATGTTAAAGTGAAATTGTGAAACATGTGCATGGACAGTGGTGTAAATATACTATCAGTTTTTACATACATGGCTGCGAGAGCTATTCCAAGTGATGAATAAGGAATAAAATATAATAATTCTATTGGTGTTTGAAAAGTTGTTAAAACATGTAATGAACCAAATATTAAACCTGATATAAGTATATATAATTTATCATTTTTTATAAGTAACCTAAAACTTTTTCTAAAGACTATTTCCTCAATAAAAGGACCTAAGATACTAACATTAATAAGCATTATAAATGGTATAGCGTCAGTCATACTTTGAATTAATTTTTCATTTGTCGCGCCATGTCCATGAAATACTAAACCAATAATAACATTAGATATAATCATAACTAAAAAACCAAGTAACCAGTATTTAACTCCACAATCTAGACATTTTCCAATATTATTTTTATATTTAGAAAACTCTTTCTTTAAATCATCTCTAAATATAAAGAAAAATATTATACATTCACATACATTAGAAAATATTGATAATGAAAGCTTTATTTTTATATTTTGTTCTCCTATATTAAATAAATATATAGGTATTAATTGAAAATATTTACCATAATAGAATATTATAAAAGTTGCTAGAGCTTTTATGATATTTTTTCTCTTCATACTAACATCACCCTAATATGAATTATAACTAATTTTTATAATTTATGCAAAAATTTGTATAAATTATAATTTTATGTTATAATCATATACATGAAAGGAGTGGGAAATAGACCCGCTCTTTATTTATGAAAAAGGAGTAGGTATGAAAAGAGAAGTAAAAAAATTGCTTGATCCTTTGATAGAAGAATTTGATGTATATGTAGATGATTGCTTTATTGAAAAAGTAGAAGGCTATAATGTACTTAATATTGTTCTTGATAGTAAGGAAATAATTGATTTAGATAAAGTTACTTTAGTTTCTAGAGTAATTAATGAAGTAATTGATACGAGTAATGTCATAAAAGAAGATTATGATGAATTAGATATTTATGCGAAGAGTAAAGGAGAAGTTTATGAAAAGTAAAGAATTTTTAAAAGCAGTAGATAATATTGTTAAAGAAAAAGGAATTGATCCTGAAGTAGTATTTGAAGCTATGGAGCTTGCACTTACTTCAGCTTATAAGAAAAATTTTAATTCTAAAACTAATGTAAAAGTATTTATCAATCGTGATACTGGAGATATTAAGGTATACTCTTATCTTAAAGTAGTAGATGATGATAAATTAGAAGAGTTACCTGAAGTTTTAGAAAAAGATGAAGAAGGTAATGATATTTATCCTGAATTATTTAATAGTGAAGTTGAAATTAAACTTAGTGATGCACGTAAAATTGATAAGAGTTTAAAAGTAGGAGATACTATTGATACTGAAGTTACACCTGAAGATTTTGGACGTGTCGCAGCATCCACTGCGAAACAAGTAATCATTCAAAAAGTAAGAGAAGCTGAAAGAAATAGTATCTTAGCTGAATTTGGAGATAAACAAGATGAATTATTAGTGGGGACAGTTGCTTTAGAAGATACTGATAACTATTTTATTGATTTAGGTAGAACTAATGGAATACTTCCTAAAAAAGATGTTATCCCAAATGAAAAAATAGAAATGGGTAGTCAAATTAAAGTTTATGTTACTAAAGTTGATAATAATGGTAAGAATTTACTAGTACTTTTAAGTAGAACACATTATAACTTTGTTAAAAGACTTTTCGAACTTGAAATACCTGAGCTTACTGATGGCACGATACTTTTATATAGTGTCGCTCGTATCCCTGGTGTTCGTAGTAAAGTTGCGATTGGTTCAAATAATTCAAATGTCGATCCAGTTGGAGCATGTATTGGTGAAAAAGGTAGTAGAATTGGTCGAATTATCGAAGAGTTACATGGTGAAAAAATTGATATAGTAAGATATGATAATGATCCTGCAAAATTCATTGAAAATGCTTTAAGTCCAGCTAAAGACTTAAAAGTTATGATTTTAGATGAAAAGAAAAAAGACGCTTTAGTTATTGCTGATGGAGATAATTTCTCTTTAGCAATTGGTAAAAAAGGACAAAATGCAAAACTTGCTAGTCGTCTTACTAAATATAGAATAGATATCAAAACAAGTGAACAAGCAAGAGAAGATGGTATTAATATAGTAGATAGAGATTAGGAGGCTAACTATAATAAGTCAAGTACTTTTTTATAGTTTGTTATAAAATGGAAAGAATCCCACGCCAAAAAGA